>JAOZLK010000279.1 GCA_029934875.1 Bacteroidales bacterium
CGGAATGACATCGCTATAATCCAGCGCAATTTCAGGTACATGCCTGTTGATCCCTTGGATTAAAGCTATGTTTCTGGCTTTAGCCTTTTTGCTGTACATTTCCAGGGTCTTTTCCTCCGGTGATCCCTTCACCGGAATTTTGAAGAACCCTGTTCCAGCAATGTAGCTCACACCCGGCTCGCCTGGAGAATCAATTTCTTTATCCTCAAATTCTTCAAGGTATGCACGCGTCTCTATTCCTACATTCGTTCTTAAAGCCAGTATTTCTCCGGCCTTAAAGAATTCTTCCAGTCCCGACAGCACATCAAAATCTATGATCCCCGAAGCATAAAGAGCCCTCTGCTTTGCTTCCCAGGCAATGCGCGCCGGTGACCAAAACTCGGCATTATATGAGTAGAAAGAATGGAAATGCATATTTACATTTTGCAGCTCCTCCCTGGGATTCATCCCCTTACCCTGTAGCCTCTTAAGCGCAGCCATTCGCTCCTTGTCATTAAACGAACTCAGACTCTGAACCAGCTGCTCGGTCCCATTAGTATCCATATTCATCTGCCTGCACGATTTTAAAAATCAATCATCGCTTTCATCACCCCATCGCCATAGGAAGCGACCAGGTCGAAGGCATTTTTTGAATCGGCAAAAGAAAAACGGTGGGTAGGCATCTTGCTCACATCCACAGTTCCATTCTCAAGCATCTCCAGAGTCTCTTCCACTGCTCCATTCTGACGTCGTACATTAATAACAGTCACCTCCTTATGCCGACCTTTGTCAACCGGTAAACTCCACCTGTCGAACTCAGGGATTCCAATGAGCATGAGCACTCCACCTGGTTTCAAGAGATCAAATGCCTGGTCAACAGCTTCCTGTTTTCCACAGCATTCAAAAACCACATCTAATCCACTGGGTTCCAGTTCGAGTATCTCTTTTACAACCTCGGCTTTATCCACATTTCCGGCATAACTTGCACCTGCCTCCTGGCCAATCAGCAAACGTTCATCAATTTTATCGGTCACGTATACTTTTTCTGCTCCTTTTGCCATGGCCGGCAACAGCACACTCATACCAATGGGGCCAAATCCAAGTATTCCTACCTGAGCACCCTTCATGGGAATAGAACGGTTTACCGCATATAAACCAATGGCAAGCGGCTCGGAGATAGCTGCCTGGTCGAAGGTCATGTGATCGGGAATGGGAAAACATGAATGCTCAGGCATTACAATGTAATCTGACAAACTGCCATCAGCCTGCCCCGGGCAACCCAGAAAGGTCAATTTCCTGCAGGTGTGTGGCCTTCCACTTTTGCACTGATCACATTCCCCACACGACATGGCAGGCTCAACGGCAATCCGGTCCCCTGCTTTAACCCTGGTAACTGAATCGCCCACTTTCTCTACCACTCCCGCACATTCGTGTCCAACCGGAAATGGATATTGAACCACCTGACTACCGATTTTGCCCGACACATAATAATGAACATCGGAGCCACAAACTGCCACCACTTTTAACTTGATTAATACATCGGAATCTTTTACCAGCATCGGGGTGGGAACTTCCTGCATCTCCATCTCCCTGATGCCCGTTAACATCATAGACTTCATACCGCTCATCTTTTAATAAATAATTACTTACAATTTTACAAATAGAAACGGAAAAAACAGTACTGAACAGTACTGAACCGAAGGTCAAAAAGTGAACTTTAATTATTCATGAATTCTTCTCAGAAAGATCTCCTTCTAATCATTTTAAAGGGATTCTTAATCTTTATCTTTTCTTTGGCAAGAATCATTTTGGCTAACTTTTCGCCCATGTGCCTGAAGTCGGTACTAATCACGGTAATTCCTTTTTCAAGCACCTCTTTGAGCACTGTTTCGTTGTATGAAATTATCCCGATATCCTGACCAATTCTGAATCGTTTTTCCCGGCATATTTTTACAAATTCGGCCAGATCATCATCCTCAATGATGATGTACAAATCCCTATCCTGAAGGTTCAGATCAGAATTTCCCAGGAGAATATCATAGGGCAATTGATTCTGCTTACAAAAGGTCTCGAATCCTGTAATAATTTCCCTGTTTGACATGGGATCCAATGGGAATATTAAAACGATGCGATGATAGTCTTTTATTTCGTCTGCCACATGCTCTAAGGCCTCCTTGATGTCATTTTCAAAATCTTCATAAATGACCGGATAGTTAAAACCCAGGAACTGAACATCCTTATTTACCAGCACCAGTTTATCCTTGGGGATCAGCTTAAAAATATCAGTTACTTTTCTGTCATACTGATAAAAGAAAGGCATGATCACGTAATAATCATAATTGTCGAGGCTAGAGCTAATAATATATTCAAATCGCTCTGTATCATAATTATGAACATGGAGGTCGATAATTGCCTGCGTATTCATTGTACGCATGAAAGCATTGTAGATTGTTTTCTTGTAGGCCGTTAATTTATTAAATACCAATAGTATTTTTAATGCATTTTCAGAAGGTATTGCTTTCACATAAAAACCTTTTCCCGGAACAGATTCCAGGAGCCCCCGTTCGCATAATCCAATATATGCTCTCTGAACTGTATCCTTTGAAACATCCAGTTCAAAACTGACATTATTTAGTGAAGGAAGACGTTCTCCGATTTGAATTAAATCTTTTTTAAGCGCTTCAACTACAGAACTAATAATTTGCTTCGACTTTGGCACCTTTCTTCTGCCATCAATTTTAAAAATTGTTCCTATTTTATTAGAATCGTTCATTAATGTTTACTTTAACATTAGTTCCATCAATTGCATTGCAGCGATTTCACCCTTCTGACGGACAAATTCACGAGGAGTGTTATCGCCAACTTCATAAGTAAGCGACTCAGCCCCAAATTCATTGAAGAAGAAAGCCTTTGAGGTAATTTCATTGCCAGCTCCCAGGCTGGGTTTAACATTGGGCTTATAATCTTCTAATTCATTCCCAATTGAGGCAATTAGTTCTGGTATCAGACCAGGCATATTGCCTTTCAGCTCAGGATTTATTGTATAGAAAATATCCTCCCAGGTTGAATGAAAATCAACTCCAAAATAAAACTTACCACCGGTCTGGGTCACTTTTTGCTTCATAAAATCCCGAATTGCAGATGTCTCTGGTTGCTTGAAGTCCTTCCAGTCTCTGTTTAAATCAATTCCACCATAATTGTGCCGCCAATGCCCATTATCTACTCCATCCGGATTTACTAAGGGAACAACGTAAGTGTTGTACCTGGCTCTAAATTTCTTGGCCATTTTAGCATCAGAACAAAGGATCTCAACGAAAGCTTTCATTGCCAGAAATCCAGTGACCTCTGGCGGGTGTTGTCTTGAAATAGCAATTATCATTTTTTGATCATCACTAGTTCCAATTGTAAGCAAGTTGATTGGTCTTCCAACTTTACTTTCTCCTATTTTTGATTTAGAGACAAAAGATTTGGATGCTAATTTGTCCATCCAGATATCAACTTCTGAAGATGTTATAAGTTCCTGAGCAGAAATCCATAATGTGTCTTTTCCAATAGATATCTTCATTGTCAGATTCTCTGGCACTTCCCTTTCTTCCCATATTTTTATGTCTACTTGATATTTCAATGAATCCAATACTTCCCACTTTTGGCCATCTCTACTTATTCTCGGATCGTAGCGGTGAAAAGCATTTTCATTGTAAGTTAGTTTTACAAAGATCTCCTTTTCAGTTTCAGACCAAATTTTAAATCCATACCAAGGACTAGGGTTGATCGGTAAATTCTCAGGTGTTATCAGCACAGAAATAAGTGTATCATTAGTTCGCGCTACACCATTTAATCTAGCGCCCATATAGTCATTAGACATAAAGACCCCATCTCCAAGATCAAAAGTTCCTTTAAACTGCAACTGGATTGGAACTGTTTGTGTACTGACTTTCTTTATTGGTGCCTGTCCTTTCCATTGAGTTTCTTGTTTACATGCACATAAAAGTGAAGCACATAAGAAAATAAAAAATGAGGTTCTATTTATGAAGAAAGCCATTGTAAATAATTTTTGTTCTTTATAAACACTACCGTAAGGGTATTTCATCCATCATTAATCAGATGACTGCTAAAAATAGAAATAAATTCAGCAAGTTCAGCGAACACACAACATACAGGTAGGCGAACGACCTCCCCGTCATCATTGAAACCATGGGAAAGCATGAGGGGAAATTCATATTTCTTGGCATCCTTCTTGATGATAATCTTCCACCCTCGTATAATATTACTATACAGCCTATTATAATAATCATAGGACTTTTACAAATGAAGCTGAAAGTCACACATTTAGAAAAACTCAAGGGTTTGTGACTTCCTGATCTCCCAAAATGGAGACCCCAGGTTTAGTATACTATTCAAGAAACTACACTATTCCGCCCGCAGGGCATTTACAGGGTCTCGTGTAGATACTAGAAATCCTTTTTCCACTCGGGACAGACTCTATCACTGCACGTAAAAGTAAAAATAGTTGATTTGCAATAAAATAGGTTGTAATTTTAATATCTATCCGCTGCACAACTCTCTTTTGCAAGCCACCCCGGCCTAGATCAGTTTCTTAACCAAAAATATTTGTTATGCAGAAAATTTCGTTGTTATTGATCCTACTCCTGTTTGTTGGAGTAAATTCCTTTTCTCAAAAGAAAAGTGGAACCATCTTCTCTGAGCATGAAACAATTGACAAAGCAAAGGAAGTCTGGCAGGCCCTCGTCAACGGTGATGAGGAAACATACAGGAGCCTCTTTGCCGACAGTGCCTATTTAAGCCAGAATGGTAATCCCAAGCCAAAAACGCCCAACGCAAAAATTGGCATGGGCCTGGAAAAATGGGCAGGTGCATTCGAAAACCTGAAGGTCGGTGATCAAAAACCGGCTTACCCGGATGCCTTGGAATACAAGGAAGGGGGAATCTGGGTCCAGGATTGGCTCATAATGACGGGGGTTCACAAGGAAAGCGGTGTGATTCTGAATTTGCCGATACATAATCTTTACAATTTTAATGAGGAAGGTAAAATCACAACCCTTGTAACCTACTTCAACAATGATGTATTTGAAGAAATAGCAGACAGTAAGACCACCAGGGAAAATGGCAAGATTTTTATAAACCATCCCTACATAGCTACAGTCAGGAAGGGTATGAATGCTTTTATGGACAAGGATTTGGATAAGTGGGCATCTTTCTATTCACCCAAGGCAAGGTGCACTTCTTTGACCATGCAGCCAGGAGAAACACAGAGCCTGGAGGATTATCATGGTGCCCTGGCAAGCTTATTTTTCGGGGATGATTTGAAATTCAAGGTTGAACAGGTAGGCTACCCTGACTGCATTTACTATGAAAAGACTGATAACTATATTGTTTACTCATGGTGGAAAATGATGATTAAGAAGGAGGGAAATCTAATTGAATTCCCATTTATGGTATCCCATGATTTTAACGATGATGGAGAGATCATTTTTGAAAATATCTACATGAGCAGCAACCACCTCGAAGAACTCTGACAGCTGATTACAGGTGAAGCAGCGACATGGCGCATTTTACGCCATCTGCTGCGCTGGAGATGATTCCCCCGGCATAGCCACTGCCTTCACCTACGAAATAGAGGTTTTCATAGCCGGTGCATTTCCCCTCTCTGTCGCGGGAAACCTGGATGGGTGATGAGGTCTTGCTTTCCAGTCCCATGAGCATACCCCTGTCAAAGCCGTGCAACTTCCTGCTAAAATCTGCCAGGCCATCGCGAATGGCCTGGCTTACTATTTTTGGAACCATATTAAAAAGGGGCGCTGAATGCAAGCCCAGTGGGTAGCTGCTTTCTACCAGGGATCGGGACTGCCTCTTTTGTATGTAGTCTGCAGCCATATTTGCAGGAATATTGTAGCCCCCGGAATCGGCATAAAAGCTACCCTCCAGCTGGTCCATCCAATCCAGTATTTCATTGGCTGAGCAGGGATGGCCCACAAGTATATCGGGATGAACCCCGGCCACGCAACCGGCATTTGCAAAATTACCGTCGCGCTGATATTGGCTCATTCCGTTTACGACACTTTTTTCCTTAAAGGCCGCCGAAGGCACCACCATTCCACCCGGACACATGCAGAAGGAATAAACTCCAAGCCCCGATTTGGTTTTAGTGCTCAGACGGTACTCAGCAGCCTTCACTCCCGGGAGGCTCTCCCTTCCCCACTGCGCTTTGTTAATTAGCCTTTGTGGATGCTCGATCCTGTGCCCGATTGCAAAGTTCTTGGTCCTAAACTGAATCCCTTTGTCGATGAGCATTCGGTAGGTGTCGTAGGCAGAGTGCCCGGTGGCAAGAATAATGTGATCTGCCTCAAAA
>JAOZLK010000280.1 GCA_029934875.1 Bacteroidales bacterium
ACGGAAACAACAAACGCAGACGTAAAGCTTCTGAATATGGTATTCAGTTGAAAGAAAAGCAGAAGGCCAAGTATACATACGGTGTATTGGAGAAGCAGTTTCGGAATATGTTCGAAAAAGCTTCCGGTAGTAAAGGTGTAACAGGAGAGGTACTCCTTCAGTTGCTTGAGTCAAGGCTCGACAACGTGGTTTACAGGATGGGCCTTTCACCCACAAGGGCAGGCGCACGCCAGCTGGTTACACACAGACACATTACAGTTGATGGTGACGTGGTTAACATTCCTTCTTACACCCTTAAGCCCGGGCAAACCGTAGGCGTAAGGGAAAGGTCAAAGTCTTTGGAGACTATCACCGACTCACTGAGCACTGCCAGGTACGGATCGTCATCATGGCTTGAGTTTGATGAGGCTACCATGATAGGGAAATTTCTCAACCGCCCCGAGCGCGAAGATATCCCTGAGAACATTAAGGAGCAGCTTATTGTTGAACTTTATTCAAAATAACATAATCACATTCATACTATGGCCATTTTAGCATTTCAAAAACCAGATAAGGTCATTATGCTTGAAGCAGATGACAGGTATGGTAAATTTGAGTTTCGTCCGCTGGAGCCTGGTTACGGGATTACAGTAGGTAACTCCCTTAGGCGCATTCTTCTTTCATCATTGGAAGGTTTTGCCATTACCAATATCAAGATAGAAGGAGTTGAACACGAATTTTCCACTATTACCGGTGTGATTGAGGACCTTACCGAGATTATACTGAACCTCAAGCAGGTACGCTTTAAGAAGCAGATTGAGGATGTTAGCGACGAGAAAATTGTCGTTACCATCACAGGTCAGGACGAATTTAAAGCAGGCGATCTGCAGCGTTTTCTGAGCGGTTTCAAAGTGCTGAATCCCGAACTCGTGATTTGTCGCATGGAACCCGATGTGAAACTGCAGATGGAAGTTACCATCAGCAAGGGACGTGGATATGTTCCCGCCGATGAAAATAAGCCTGTAGAGGCTGAGTTCGGAGTCATCGCTATTGATTCAATTTTTACACCCATCAAGAATGTGATGTTTAAAGTTGAGAATTATCGCGTCGAGCAGAAAACCGACTTCGAGAAATTGGTCTTCGAAATTGAAACCGATGGTTCGATTCACCCGAAGGAGGCCCTGAAAGAAGCAGCCAAGATTCTCATTTATCATTTCATGCTCTTCTCCGACGAGAAGATCACCCTCGATACCGACGAAAAATTCGCCAACGAGGAGTTTGATGAGGAGGTACTGCACATGCGTCAGTTGTTGAAGGCCAAACTGGTCGACCTGGATCTTTCTGTAAGGGCACTGAACTGTCTGAAAGCAGCAGAGGTTGAAACACTGGGCGACCTGGTTAAATTCAACAAGAACGATCTGTTGAAATTCAGAAACTTCGGAAAGAAGTCACTCACCGAGCTGGAAGAACTCCTGGTGAACATGAACCTGACTTTCGGGATGGATACTATTAAATACAAACTGGACAAGGATTAATTGCAATGAGACATAAGAAGAATTTTAACCACCTGGGAAGGAAGACTGCTCATCGAAAGGCCATGTTGTCCAATATGGCTTGCTCGCTGATCATGCACAAGCGTATTGAAACTACCACCGCGAAAGCAAAGGCGCTGAAGAGATACGTTGAACCTATGATCACACGCTCAAAGGACGACTCTACTCACTCTCGTCGTATGGTATTCTCTTACCTGCAGGACAAGGAGGCAGTAACAGAGCTTTTCCGTGAAGTTGGAGCAAAAGTAGGAGATCGTCCCGGTGGATATACCCGTATCATCAGGTTGGGAAATCGCCTTGGAGATAATGCCGATATGTGCATTATCGAACTTGTGGACTTCAACGAGATCATGCTGAGCGAAAAAGCTTCAGCTAAGAAAACGAGCTCACGTCGCCGTCGCGGAAGCAAGGCAAAAGCCCCTGAAGCTGCAGCAACTACTGTTGAAGCAATTGATGCAGCCCCCGCTGAGGAGGCCGTTGCTGTAACCGAAGAAGCCCCTGCTGAGGAGCCAAAAGCTGCCCCCCCCGCTGAGGAGCCACAACCGGAGGAACTGAGCGAAGCGAAGAACGCTGAAGATGAGAAACCTGCTGAAGAAGAACAAAAAGACGAAGAGAAAAAAGATTGATCTTATCTTAACGTGATATCTTATAATATACAGAGGGGATAAGGTAGTTTTATACTTTACCCCCTTTTTTTTTAATAACACAAAATTTATTTAATCATGGGACAAATAGTTGATATTCATGCACGTGAGATTCTTGACTCACGCGGAAATCCCACCGTTGAAGTGGAAGTTACACTGGCCAGTGGGTACGTAGGACGTGCCGGAGTTCCTTCCGGATCTTCCACAGGTGAAAATGAGGCCCTGGAACTGAGGGATGGCGATATGGATCGTTACCTGGGTAAAGGAGTTCAGAAAGCTGTCGATAATGTGAATAAGGTAATCGCCGAAGAATTGATCGGTATGGATGCCCTGGAGCAGGTTGCCATCGACCAGAAGATGATCGAACTTGATGGTACAAAGACCAAGAGCAAGTTGGGTGCAAATGCCATGCTGGGTGTTTCACTTGCAGTTGCCAAGGCTGCGGCCATGTATCACGACATGCCGCTTTACCGCTATATTGGCGGAACCAATGCAAAACATCTGCCCGTTCCCATGATGAACATTATCAATGGCGGATCCCATTCCGATGCACCCATCGCATTCCAGGAGTTCATGATTCGTCCCATTGGAGCCAAGACCTTCAAAGAGGCACTCAGGATGGGTTCTGAGATATTCCATGCTCTTAAAAGTGTATTGAAGGCCCGTGGCCTCAGTACCGCAGTTGGAGATGAAGGGGGATTTGCTCCGAGTCTGGATGGAACCGAAGATGCACTTGAGAGCATTCTGAAGGCTGTTGAGAAAGCGGGTTACAAAGCTGGTTCCGACATCACTATTGCACTGGACTGTGCTGCTTCTGAATTTTACGAGAATGGTGTTTATGACTACTCCAAATTTGAAGGAAAAGACGGAGCAAAGCGTTCTTCCGAAGAGCAGGTTGCTTACCTGGCCGAGCTGATTTCCAAGTATCCCATCGATTCCATCGAAGATGGTATGGATGAAGCAGACTGGGACGGATGGGTGATTCAGAGAAAGATGATTGGCGACAAGTGCCAGCTGGTTGGAGACGACCTCTTCGTAACTAATGTTGAGTATCTTTCCAAGGGAATCGAGCTGGATTGTGCCAACTCCATCCTGATCAAGGTGAACCAGATCGGAACACTCACCGAAACCCTTAATACCATTGAAATGGCACACAGGGCTGGTTACACAACTGTTACCTCACACCGTTCAGGTGAGACCGAGGATTCAACCATTGCAGATATTGCAGTGGCTACCAACTCGGGTCAGATCAAAACAGGTTCACTGAGCCGTTCCGACAGGACCGCCAAGTACAACCAGCTGCTTCGCATTGAAGAGGAGCTTGGTAAAACCGCGATCTACGGGTATTAAGACCCTGTAAGAAGTTAGAAAGTAAAGGAAAGAGGGCTGTCCGAAAGGGCGGCCCTCTTTAGCTTTGGTAGCGCAGCATTTAGGAATACCTGCACTTTCATTATCAGGCTTCCTGCCTATCCCCCTTTCGGATTTCCTGAAATGGAGTACCCGGTATTCGTATGCGACTCAATAGAAAACAAGGCGGAGATAGTATCCCCATTATTTATTGCTTGTCACCTCTTGAAGCCTTGAACCTAAAGCCAAACCAATAACACAGAGGATTCAAGAGGGATTATTGGGGTATATACCCTCTGTTGATATTGAATTATCTCAATATATATATTATATTGTATGTCCCTAATATTTTGTTTAACCCCATAAAATCTAACATATGTCAGTTCTAAAAGAAAGACTTTATCAGAAAATTGAAGAGCACAGGCCAAGGACCAAGAAGTTGATCAAGGATTATTGCAATGTGGTAGTCGACCAGGTCACTGTAGCTCAAGCCCTTGGCGGGATGCGAGGACTCAAGAGCCTTGTGACCGACATATCCTATTTGGATCCAATGGAAGGTATCAGGTACAGGGGATACACACTTCCCGAGGTATTTACCAAGCTTCCCAAAGCTCCGGGTGCAGAGATGCCCTATGTGGAGGGACTGTATTTTCTCCTTTTAACTGGCGATATCCCCACTGACAGCGAAGTGGCCGACCTGGCTGATGAATTCAGAAAGCGCAGAATTTTGCCCCGTTACGTTTACGAGGTAATTGATGCCTTTCCCACCTTCTCGCCACCCATGGCCATATTCTCTGCTGCGATTCTGACCATGCAGCGTGAATCCTTCTTCGCCAAAAAGTACCAGGGCGGGATCTCCAAGAGTGATTACTGGGATCCCACTTATGAGGATTCCCTGAATCTTCTGGCCAAGCTTCCAGAGGTTGCATCTTACATCTATGCCAAGCTTTACCGCGACGGGAACAGAATTCAGTCAAATCCCAACCTCGACATGGGAGCCAACTTTGCTCACATGATGGGTATTCCACAACCCTATGATGATGTGTCAAGGCTCAATTTCATAATCCATGCTGATCACGAGAGCGGAAATGTAAGTGCCCATACCGGACACCTTGTGGCCTCTTCCCTTTCGGATATCTATCTTTCTATTTCGGCCATGATTAACGGATTGGCCGGACCCTTACACGGACTCGCTAACCAGGAGGTATTAAGGTGGTTGCAGAATCTGGTTGAGAAAATGGACGGACAGCTGCCCACAGAGGAAGAGATGAAGCAGTTTGTCTGGGATACACTGAATTCCGGGCAGGTGATTCCGGGCTACGGGCACGCAGTACTGCGAAAAACCGACCCCAGGTACACACTGCAGCGTGAGTTCTGCCAGACCCACATGAAGGACGACCTCCTGTTCAAGTACACAGACATGCTGTACAAGGTGGTTCCGCCCATCCTCCAGGAGCAGGGTAAGGCTAAAAATCCCTGGCCAAACGTAGATGCTCAGTCAGGTATTATTCATTGGCACTACGGGATCACCGAATATGAGTTCTATACAGTTTTATTCGGGATCGGACGGTCCATTGGGATTACTGCTAATATCATCTGGGACAGGGCCCTGGGTTATTCCCTGGAGAGACCTAAATCCGTAACCACTGAAATGCTTGAGAAGATAGCGATGAAGTCGGTCGAGACCAAGGCTGGCGCCAAGACGAAAGGTTGCGGCGAGGGCTGATATTAAAAAGCCTTAGTGTAAGAAAAATAACATTTAAGCCCTATATTTGTGTTGTTAGTGGAAGAAAATTAAACTTTCGTCACAACAATGCTAGGGAGTTATTTCAGCCTGCCTTATCAGCTCGGTGAGCACATTGCTTTTGTCTTAACGGGCGGTCTTGTGCTTATACTCCTGCATGTGCTGTTAATCAGAAAAAGGAAAAGGATTTTACAGGCAAGCCTGCGCGAGTTCAGGGAAAGCGAGGCCGAATCGCACAGGGTAGTTCAGCAGCGAAATATTTTCCGTAACAGGGCCCGGAATATCGAGGATAGTATTACCTATGCCCAGCGCATACAGTTGGCCATGTTCACCAAGCCCCGGGAAATGAAGCAGCTTTTCCCCGAAAGCTTCATCTATCAGAAACCCAAGGATATCGTAAGCGGTGATTTTTTCTGGGCAAAGAGGATCAAAGGGAAGGTGCTTTTTTCCGTAGCAGATTGCACCGGTCATGGGGTCCCAGGTGCATTCATGTCACTTATCGGACTTGAATTCTTCAGGCAAATCGTTGTGGAGAAGGAAATCCTGCGGCCCTCAGATATTCTGCAGGAGATGAACCGCTATTTTGATATCGTCTTTGCCAACCTCGATGAGCTTCCTCTGAAAGACGGTATCGACCTGGGTTTTTGTGCCTATGATTACAAAACAAGAATCCTGGAATATGCCGGGGCTTTCTGTCCGCTCTATGTGATCCGAAATAATGAGGTTATCGAGATAAAGGGCGACCGTATCATTGTGGGTCCCGACTATGGGATTCAAAGAGGGCCCTTCACCAACAGAAGCCTGCAGGTGGAGGACAAGGATGTGATCTATTTGTTTTCCGACGGTTATGCGGATCAGTTTGGGGGACCGGAAGGGAAGAAGTTTAAATACAGGCGATTCAGGCACCTGCTTATGTCCATTCATCACCTGCCCATGGAAGAGCAGCATAGAATGCTTGAGGAGAATATCAGCGACTGGATGGGGGAAAAGCACGATCAGATCGACGACCAGATGGTCATTGGGATCAGGCCAGCAAGTTTTTCATCTTACTGACAAGTACTTCTGCCTGGAAAGGCTT
>JAOZLK010000281.1 GCA_029934875.1 Bacteroidales bacterium
TTCCTTCGGACCGCACAGCTGGTCTTGCCACCCTGCTTGAGAAAGTACCCGACCTTTTGGAGAAGATTGTAGAGATGAAAAAAAAGAAGGGCGAAAAAGAGGAGAAAGAGGACAAGAAAGAGAAGTAGAAAGAGAAGCGTAAGATTTATTGCCTCCCTGTTGGCTCATCACCAGCAGGGGGGATTTTCATTTATGTAAACTGCCCCAGTTCCATCCAACGCTCCAGCCTGGCATCTAAAAGTTCAATGATTTCGGCCACCCGCTTGGATTTTGAATCCAGTGATTCATAGTTGAGAGTTCCGGCACTCAATTCTGTCTCCAGGGCTTCCCTTTCCTTTTCCAACTCTTCAATCTCGGGCTCAAGGCGCTTATACTCCTGTTTCTCTTTGAAGGTGAGTTTGGTCTTTTGGCCAGCTTCCTTTGCCTGCGGTTTTACTTGCTTGTCGCTTTCGACCTTAGGGGCTTGTGGCCTGGTCGCTTCTTTGAGCTGTCGGTAGGCCTGGTAGCTTCCATAATGATCTTTGACCTTTCCTTCACCCTCAAAAATGAAGAGGTGATCGGTGAGTTTATCCAGGAGATATCGGTCGTGAGAGACAATTACCAGGACCCCTTTAAAATTGAACAGGAACTCCTCCAGTTTATTCAGGGCAAAGAGGTCAAGGTCATTTGTGGGCTCATCCAGGATCAGGAAATTAGGATTTTTGATCAGCACTGTCAGCAGGTGCAGTCTGCGCAGCTCTCCCCCGCTCAGTTTGGCGATTCTTTTGTATTGTGACTCGGGCGTGAACATAAAGTGCTCAAGGAATTGTGAGGCCGAGATGGTCCGGCCATCCTCCATCAGCACCACTTCTGCAATCTCCTTCACCGCATCGATGACCCGCATCTCTTGATTCCACTGCTGCCCCATCTGACGATAGTAGCCCATCACCACGGTCTCTCCCAGGTCGAGGCTGCCAGCATCCAGCTTTTCAATTTGAGAAATCACATTCAGAAAGGTGGTTTTCCCTGTACCGTTCCGACCGATAATCCCCACCCGGTCGCCCTTCAAAAATTTATAAGAAAAATTATCAATGATTTGCAGCAAATCATATGCTTTCCGGATTCCTTCAAGCTCCAGGATCTTTCCTCCCAATCGCGGTGACTTCACCTGCAGCCTGAGCTCCCCGGGCCCTGTCTCAAGCCTGGCTTTCTCACGGATATCATCAAAGGCATCGATGCGGGATTTTGATTTGGTGGTCCTTGCCTTGGGCATCCGCCTGAGCCACTCCAGTTCTTTCTTCATCAATTGGGTGGCTTTTTGGGACTCCACTTTGCGGATCTCTTTTCGTTCAGCCCTCTTCTGGAGAAACAACTCATAATTGCCCTGGTACTGGTAGAGCTGGCCCTGGCTTAATTCCATGATGCGGTTACAGACCCGGTCGAGGAAATAGCGATCGTGGGTCACCATCAGCAGAGTGAGATTTGTTGTGGAAAGATAACGCTCCAGCCACTCAATCATATCTATGTCCAGGTGGTTGGTGGGCTCATCGAGAATGAGTAGTTCGGGTTCGTCCAGCAGAACAAGGGCCAGTGCCAATCGCTTCATCTCTCCCCCCGACAAGCTGGATACCATCTGGGATGTGTTTGTAATCCGGAAAAGATCCAGGAGCTGTTTCAGCCTTCTTTCATAATCCCAGGCATTGGCATGGTCCATCTCGTTGGTAGCCTTCTCCAGGTTTGAGCTGCTCTCTTCGTCCTGAAGCTGTGAATGCTTGCCCAGGGCCCTCTCGTATCGTTGGATCACATCCATTACAGGAGTATTGGCCGACAGGACTAACTGATCAATACTCAGGCTTCCATCCAGCTCAGGCGACTGCTCCAGAAAGGCTGTTTTGATGCCGTTGCGGAAGGTAAATTCGCCTGTATCGGAATCCATCTTCCCCATGAGTATCCTCAGCAGTGTGGTCTTCCCTGTTCCGTTCCGCGCAACAAATGCGGTTTTATCGCCACGCGCAAGGCCAAAGGTCAAACCTTCAAATAGCTGCTGTTCCCCAAAGGATTTAGATAAATTTTCTGCTGAAAAATAGTTCATCGGGCATAAATGATTTGGCGATCAAATTTACGCAATAAAACCAGAATTAATCCCTGTTGACCTCAGCCCCTTTCCAGAAAGCCACCCTTCCTTTGATTCCACTTGCAAGAGGGCGTGGTTCCGGGTAAAACCATGCAGCATCTTCATTGCTTCGGCAATGACCTGCTTATTCCATATAGCTTTCATCTTTTCGTATTTTTCAGAGGTAGTCGGCCGACTTGGGAATTCCTTACACCTGGATGGATATTGGCTATACATAATCTTTTTAATACATTTATCTAAAACATTAAGATGGAAATAGATAATCCGAATTATAAAATCATTGCCGCCGCCGCTGTGGGTGCCCTGGGAGGCTTCCTTCTTGCAGGCTACCTGGGCAATGCAAAATATAAGGACAGGCCCCTGTCAGAACACCTGGCTGCTTTAAGCAGGTTAATTGAGCAGTTTGAGGGTTCAAATAGTGACGGGGCAGATAATCTTAAGGAAAGAATTGAGCGTTTATTAACCACCATCGAAGAGAGCTATGGCAACCCTGAAGAGTAACCTCCAAAAAGTTTCCGGTGATACAGAATCACTGGCCAAGGATTATCTGAAACTATTTTCTGTAAGACAATCGGAGAAGATTGCGATATTTCTTGGAGTTCTTATGTCTATTTTCGTAATCGCTACCCTGGTATTGATCCTTGTGATCATCTCTTCCTTTTTCCTGGCTGGAGCATTAAATAAGATGTTGGCAAGTGAATTCTGGGGCTTCGTAATTATTGCAAGCCTTTACCTGCTGGCGATCATTCTGCTTATTGTGAAAATTCTCAGAACAAGCACCCCCCTGTTCACCAATCTATTTGTAAGGTTTATAGTGCTTGTGTTTGAACTTGATATGGACGATGTAAATAATATCAAAGGTTTAAAGAAGGAGAAAGAGCTGATTAAGGGTAAAATTGAAGCTGATAAAACCATAATCGAAGCTGACTTTCAAATACTCAGATATAATTTAATGGGCTCGTTTTTCAAAGAGATCATGGGGATGTTTACCTCAAAAAAGAAAGTAAAGGAAGAGGAAGAGGAAGGGGATCCATCCAGCTGAACTCCCATGGCAAGATTTATTAAAGGCCGAAAGGCTTCCAGAACTCAGATGCCCGGAAACCTCTGAACTTTTTTGTTCTGAAGTTGTCATAATTATTTGAAATACTAAATTTCATTCTATTAAATAACCCTGCACTTTTAACCCAACAAACCAGGACGTAATGAAGAAATACTTCTTATTAATCATTTTTATACTGGCTGGAGCCGGATTATACGCTCAGGTAGATTCTATGATCTTCAGCAATGGCAATTACATTGTCGGAGAGCTTAAGAAAATGGACCGTGGAGTTCTTACCATAGAAACAGACTACAGCGACGATGATTTTAAAATTGAATGGGGGGGGGTCACTGAGATCTATACCACCTCTCATTTTTTAGTCACCCTGAGCGATGGAACAAGACTAAACGGAAGGTTGGAATCATCCGAACAGGGGAAAATTAGAATAATTACTGAGGATGAAGGCACAATTGTTACTGAATCCCATACCATTGTATACCTGAAATCAATTGATAAGGGCTTTTGGGATCAGGTATATGCCAGCATTGATATAGGTTTGGATCTGACAAAAGCCAACAATTTTAAACAATTCTCCACAAGGAGCACCATGGGCTACCTGGCCGAAAAATATTCTGTAGATCTGTTTTTTAACACATTAAATACCAGGCAGGATGATACGGACGATATCAGCAGGACTGAAGGAGGTGCTACCTTTAAATATTATCTTCCCAGTGACTGGTATATTCCTGTTTCGGTAAACTTTTTGTCAAACACCGAACAGAAACTTGATTTACGAACCACAACAAACCTCGGTATAGGTAAATATGTATTACATACCAACAAAACATACTGGGGTTTTTCAGTTGGAGCCAACTTCAACAACGAAAAATTCTCCAGCGATGATGATGATCACAGCAGTATGGAGGGGCTTATTGGCACTGAGCTGAATATGTTTGATATAGGGGACCTGAGCCTTTTAACCAAGCTTGAAGCCTTCCCCAGTTTTACCGAAGCAGGAAGATGGCGTAGCGATTTTAAATTCGATTTGAAATATGATTTACCCCTGGACTTTTATATAAAACTTGGCTTCACCCTGAACTATGACAACAGGCCGGTGGAAGGCGCTTCTGAAATCGATTATGTATTCCATACTGGCTTTGGTTGGGAATGGTAGCTGTTGGAGCAATTATACCTCAAAGGATTAAGCACCAATATTGTTCAGTTTGACTTCATTTTCAACTTCCTTAATGAGGTTTATTTCGAGTCCTCACTGAAGCTTAACCCCGGGAAAGGTATTTTTGATACCAACATTTTCATCTACAGGCTTTACCTTGATGCGTTCTCTGATTTTTTAAAGAAATCGGTACAGCTGGATTCTATTAGCGGGGTCCTTAGCTCAAACATATATTCACTTTGAGCTGTGTGATTCGAGCAATAATTTCTTCGATTTCTTAGGCATTCAACCCAAGCTGGAGGATAAATCTGTTGAAGAAACAGATTCAGAGATTGAAAAATAACTTTACTTCAGAATTAATGTTTTTGAAAATTCCTTCTTTTAAGGCTGAAGATCGCCTGATCAGCACCACAATTCCGGAGTCAAATTATCATTCGATACAGGATTCTTCCCTGCTTGCTGGTTGGATTTCACACTCAAATCAGCTATTTCCGTGATTCAGCAAAGAAATCCAGAACTTATACTTATTTTTCTTGAGAATCATGAAGAGAGCATTCAATTATATACCAGAAAGCATGAGGTGCTTTTTTATTGTCATTGTACTGCTTTCAAAGGTTCTTATTTCCTCTGCTCAAACAAGCAAGCCTGACACCATTATTACATGTTTCACCCAGGATCCTGTTCATCTGGATGGTAAACTGGATGAGCCTGTCTGGCAGCAAGCCATGCACATCAGCAACTTCACCCAACGGGAACTGAATGTAAACGAACCTGCCACCGAGCGTACGGAGGTTGCAATTGTTTATACATCCAAAACTCTTTATATCGGTTTCTGGGGATATGATCGGGAGCCTGATAAACTGGTAGCCCGGGAGATGAAGCGTGACTTTTCATGGGGACAGGAGGATAACTTCGAACTGATCATCGATACCTATAACGATGATCGCAATGGCTTTCTTTTTGTGATCAATCCCAATGCTGCCCGTGCCGATGCCCAGGTGCTTGATAATGGCGAGTCATTTAATATATACTGGGATGGCGTATGGAATGCCAGGACCCTGATCACGGATCAAGGCTGGTTTGCCGAAATAGAAATTCCGTTCTCCACCTTAAAATTTAGTGCGGATGCAGATCCCCTGATCATGGGAATAAACTTTGAGAGAAACATCCGCAGAAAACGCGAGCAGCTCCTGTGGCAGGGCTGGTCAAGGGATTCGGAACTGGAGCTGTTAAATCATGCCGGAACACTAATCGGTTTAGACAATATTCGCAGCAAAAAATTTATTGAAATTAAGCCATATGCAATCGCAGGCGGAGAGTTCGGGCCCGAACAAAAAGAAAACTTGCTAAACGCCGGCGGTGATATTAATTACCTGATCACGCCAACCCTTCGTCTGAATCTTACCTTTAATACTGATTTCGCTCAGGTAGAGGCCGACCGACAGCAAATAAACCTGACTCGCTTTCCCCGCTATTTTCCTGAACGCAGAGAATTCTTCCTTGAAGGACAGGATTATTTTGATATGGGTATGGGTAAAACAATCATCCCTTTTTACAGCCGGAGAATCGGTCTGGCAGAGGATCGTTCCACTGTACCCATCATTGCCGGAGCCAGGTTAATGGGAAAAGTGAAGAATTCCACCATTGGTGCCATGTCCCTTCAAACAGCAAGCCGGGACAGTATACCCTCAAACAACTATACGGTGCTAAGCTGGCGTCAGGATGTTCTGAAGCAATCAACTATAGGCTTTCTATCAGCCAACAAGTATGAAAATGGTCGCTTGCACAGCACCTCTGGGGCTTATACGAGATTCAGCACCTCCAGTTTATTTGGTTCTAAAAACCTGAACATCGGGGCTTCCTATACACAAAACTTCAATTCCGATGGTTTTGATGCGAATGCCAATGCACAACGTCTATATCTTAGTTATCCCAACGACCAGGTAGAATTTGATATGTCCTGGCAAAGAAGTGCCAACACTTATAATCCGGAAGTAGG
>JAOZLK010000282.1 GCA_029934875.1 Bacteroidales bacterium
CTTCTTTCCTTCTGAAACACACTGGGTATTAAAACCCCAGAACGGGATCCTATGGCAAAGGGAATTCAAGAATTGGCTCGACAAATGGCTAATGGAATAAGCCTATGATTAAAAACCTTTTATTGATTGGAGCAGGTGGATTCATCGGGAGTGTGGCCCGCTACCTGCTTTCGAGATTAAACACTCGCTTGGATTGGCTCTCCATTCCGGTAGGGACCCTGCTTGTAAATGTGCTGGGAAGTCTGCTGATTGGATTTCTCATAGGCATTTCGGAAAAGAGCCCTTTGATGACTTTTGAGCTAAGGATGTTCCTGATGGTGGGCCTCTGTGGCGGTTTTACCACCTTCTCCTCCTTTACCGGGGAAAACCTTATGCTCATGCGGAACGGACAGTTCCTTCCCCTGTTTCTTTATACCGGGCTCAGTATTCTGCTGGGTTTTACCGCGGTTTACCTTGGATATATGTCAACCCGACTTTTAAACTAATCAAAGCAAAGCCATGAACACTCCCGAATACAGCAAACTGAGGATCAAAGCCAGTTCCACCGACGTAATCGGCTCAAAATTGCTCTACCAGTACATTACCGAACTCGCCCGGGAAACAGGTATTTCCGGGGCAACCGTCTACAGGGGAATCATGGGATATGGCGCCAGCAGTAAGATCCATAGTTCCAGGTTCTGGGAACTGACCGAGAAGCTTCCCATTGTGATTGAGCTGATTGATAAAACAGAAATGCTGGAAGCCTTCTATGCCGGGATTGAACAGGATTTGTACGACATGCCTAAGGGCTGCCTGGTTACCATGGAGCCAGTAAAGGTCCTGCTACAGAAGAAGGGCATGTAGGGATGGCATCAATGAGTATGGGACATATTATTATGAATTCGACCATCAGATACATCATAACTCCCCTTTTGATTGTTTCATTTTGTGCTTGTAGTTCTCATACTGAAAAAATTACACCCAATCTAAGGCTTACCCTCGGCGATGTAAATGGAGCTGTAATTACATCCGGTGCAAAGCATCTTGTCATCTATGGTGATCCGGAAAATAATATGGATGATGCCGATGTGATTCTCTTTACCCATGCCAATCGCAACACTACCTGGGCTGGAAAAGAGTTGGTGAAAAATGGTACCAGGGCGATTGTTCCAAATGCAGAGCTGGCTTTCTTCACTCAAACCGATTCACTGTGGGATACATTTCCGGAAGCCCAATTTTACGATTATGATTTACAAACCATAAGGGTTCCTGCTGAATCATTCAAGGTAAATAAAAGTGTGAAGGGGGGCGACACCATTCATTGGAACGGAATTGATATTGTGGTCATTAACAGCAGGGGCTATAGTCCGGGGGCGGTATCGTATATCATGCAGGTTGACCACTTGAAAGTAGCCTTCGTCGGCGACCTGATCTATGGAGATGGACAAATTTACGATCTATACAGTCTGCAGGATCAAATCCCAGAACTGAATGTAATGGGATACCATGGATATGCTGCAAGAATTTCAGACCTTATTCAGAGTTTGAATGATCTTGCAGAACTTAAACCAGATATTCTGATTCCGTCACACGGACCGGTGATCAGGACACCGGAGATTTCCATTGATAAGCTGATTGGGAAACTTCAACTCTTGTATGAGAACTATTTATCCACCAGTGCATATACATGGCACAGGAGTCAAAACTGGCAAAACAATCCGGATATTGCATCCGGTATGTATAGCAGGGTTTCACCTGCAACAAAAGAGCTGGTGTGCATGTCACCTGCAGAAATTGGAAGCAACCCGGAATGGTTGATACATTTTGGCAATTCCAAACTAATTATCTCAGAAGACCATACGGGTTTCTTAATCGATTGTGGTGATCAAAGGGTGTATACTGCTCTAAATGACCTGGAAAAAAGTATGGGCATAAATAAAATTGAAGGAATTTTTGTCACCCATTACCATAACGATCACACAGATTTTATTGAAGAGATTCGGAATAGGTTTAAATGTCCGGTGTATGTTACCAGGGAGCTTGAAGACATTTTAAAATTTCCGGAATCGTACAAGCTACCGGCATTGTCCTCCAGGCCCATCAAGGATTTAACAATTGTTGAGGACGATTCATCATTTAACTGGAAGGAGTTTAAGTTTACATTTTGTTATTTTCCCGGTCAGACTTTGTACCACAATGCCATGCTGGCAGAGCATGCAGGCGGAGATAAGGTGTTTTTCGTGGGAGATTCTTTTTCACCGACAGGGATGGATGACTACTGCATGCAGAACCGCAATTTTATTAAGTCGGACGCTGGATATTTGAAATGTTTAGATATCCTCGAAATGTTGCCGAAAGAGTGTTGGCTGGCTAATAACCACGTGGAACCAATATTCAGATTCAAGCATGAGCAATTGGACTATATGAGGGATAAACTCAAGCAGCGAAAGCAACTACTCTCCGAATTATTACCATGGGACGATCCCAATTATGGGATTGATGCAAGCTGGGCCAGAATGACTCCCTATAGCCAAATCCTTCATACCGGGGAAACAAGCACCTTCAGTGTAGCCATATTCAACCACAGTCATCAAGAGAGAGAATATACAATAGAGCCCGGTGTCGGAAACGGAGTATGTAAGCCACTTATGCAAAGCCTTAAGCTGGCACCCAACAAAGAGGGTTCTGTAGAGTTTACTTTAGATTTCCCGGGGGGAATACCGCTGCATAACCGTGTTATTACAGCAGATATTGGATTTGACGGGAAAGTACTTCACGAATGGTGCGAATCGGTATTTGTAGTGAAGTAGTGATCGACCTCCTGCACACTTTCAGATGAAATGCTATTCCATTTGCTCCGTCCAGGGATTCACCCTTTTTTTAGCATATTCCGAAGTTCCCCATTTAACATCTTTTAGAAGTTCCTCCTTTTCGTCTAAGCGGTAAAACTCACGGGCATTCTTATACATAATTTTTTCTGCTATTGCAATGGCATCCGATTCCGAAAAGTAATTTTCACTTACCAGTTCAGTTAATACCTGTGCAATGCCAAGCCTCGCAACATATGCGTGGCCAACCGTTGGTTCAACAGAGAGATAATCTCCTCCAAATGCGAATAGCTTGTTGATTGGTGCTGTGGTCAAATACTGTTTCAGGAAATTGCGGGTCGCAAGGTGATCAATAATCCAGGCCCAGGACAAATCGATATAAGCATTTGAAAAGTGCTTTGCAAGGGCCACCATTTCATCCTGGTAGGGATAGGACATGTGCAGGAAAACGAAGTCTCTGCCCCCACTCTTTCCGGTCATGCAAATATCGGCTGCGGCAGCAGGGTTATTACTTACATCGACCAGGTTCATTTTGTCAACACCGGCATAATAACCGGTATGGATTTTAATGGGCAATTTGTAGTCTGCAGCCACCTGGGTTGTATACCAGAACAGGTGATCTTCCAGTTTTTTAAGCTCCTCGCCTGTAAGTTTGAGCTTATGAAGTATTTTATCAAAAACAGGCGATGCTTCGACATATTCAACTGGCTGGTAATCAATGTTTCTATAATAGGCATTTACCGATTTTACGGCAACTGCATAGTTTCCATATTTTTCAAACCACCAATTGATGACGGCATACCAATCGTCTATACTTTCAACCTTGATACC
This sequence comes from Bacteroidales bacterium, assembly GCA_029934875.1. GTDB lineage: Bacteria > Bacteroidota > Bacteroidia > Bacteroidales. The sequence goes on from JAOZLK010000282.1 coordinate 3,639, forward strand.
AGCAGTTTTGCTTAATAGTTCAATATGGGGCCCAGGCATCCTGGCCCAAGCCAATGCAGAAAACATATCTGTAATTCCTAAATCCTGCATCAGCAAAAGAGGTGATTCCGTTTCATTAAATGGTTTGCCCCACAGGGTATTTACCTGGCAGGATTCAATGTTTGCAACATCGTTCAAAATATATTTATAAAATCCGGGCTTTTGAAGAGCCACATATCTTTCCTGCAGCCGGGAAACCGTAGAACTGTTTAAGTCTGAAATTCCATAAAGAATTCTGATGGTATGGTGTATTGCATTGCCATAACTGGTAAATCTTACATTGTTCCAGTATGGCTCAATGATCTCCCACTTTTCAATGGGATCAACATCATCTGAAAAGAACCTGCCAAGTACTTCGGGCGGAACTCCAGAACTTATAAAATCGTGTTGAAAGTAAGATCCGAAAAGAGCAGACCAATCATTAGAGGCGAGCCAACTATCTCCTTCACCATTTAGCCGGATGCTTTCATCCATAAAATGTTCATGGGTATCTATGAAGGGTGTTTTAAGCACTGCTTCCCAGATGCTGTGATTCACACCTGAAGGCACTTCACTAGTTTGAGCCAATGCGGAACAGGTACCAAGGACGAAAAGAAAAGAACTAATCAGCAATAGATTTTTCATGGGTTCTTCTTACTAAAGTATCTCAATGCTTGAGTGCTGAAACAGGAATGTTAAGTACTATTTTCATCATACAGGCAAGATACTCTTTTTCGGTTTATCGCTCCAGTATACCATTCATCCTGAAGATTTACCGCCTGGGAGATATTCATTTTCAATACGCTCAGGGCCGATATAATTTTACATCATACAAAATCCCGAAGCGATGAAACAATTCAGCCTGATACTCCTTATACTGGTCACTGCCCAGGCCATTGGACAGCAGACCATCAAGGGAAGCATCACAGACAAAAAGGGAGTCCCGGTTATCAACGCCAATATCTATTTCGAGGGCTCCTACGACGGTACCATATCCAACGGTGAAGGTTGGTTCACACTTGACACGGATCTTAAAGGAGAACAGATTTTCACGGCCAGCTTCATAGGCTATGAAAAATATTCCCATCTGCTTCATCTGAATGGAAATGATACCACTATAAAGCTTGTGCTCAGGGAAGAGCTAAGCGAAATCAACGAGGTGGTGATCACAGCCGGGATATTCAGCGCCAGTGATGAAAAAAAATCGGCAACCCTCAGCTCCTTTGACATTGCCACCACAGCCAGCGCCATGGGAGATATTTACGGTGCTTATGCCACCATGCCCGGATCTCAGAAAGTAGGTGAAGAGGGAATGCTTTTCGTACGTGGCGGGGAGAGCTATGAAACTAAAACTTATATGGACGGAATGCTGGTTCAGTCACCCTACTTCTCCAGCATGCCCGATGTACCCACCAGGGGGCGCTTTTCACCTCTGCTATTCTCCGAAACCCTTTTCAGCACAGGTGGCTACTCGGCCGAATATGGCCACGCCCTTTCCTCCATCGTAGATCTCTCCACAAACGGACTTGAGACGGGTGACAAAGCCAGCGTGGGGATCATGACGGTAGGTAGCAATGCTTCCTGGGCAAAACGGTGGGAAAAAAGCTCCCTTGCTGTCACCGGGCTCTATGCCAACAATGCCCTTCACCACAAACTCTACAAGCAAAACGTGGACTGGATCAGCGATCCGGTAATGGCCGATGGGAGTATGATGTTCAGGCAGCAGCTTGGAGATGCCGGATTGCTGAAGTCCTTCTGCTCCTTCAACTCCATGAACATGGCCATGAATTATGACAATTTCGAGGCCGGGACCATGGATCCCATGCAAATGCAAAACCTCAATCTGTACTTTAACACCTCCTACTCCGACCAGCTGGCTGAAAAGTGGCTGATCCGCACAGGTCTTGCCTACAGCAGGGATAGCGAAAAGATCAACTACAGGGGAATTCCCATAAGCACCCTGACCACCGGATCGACCATTAAACTAACACTTACACATTTGAGCTCCAAAAGGCTAAAGACCCGCTTCGGGACAGATATCAACCTTGGCTGGTATGACTATGCCGTCACAACAACTTCAATCTACAAGCTGAAGCTGAATGACATTTCTCCCTCCCTCTTCGTGGAGACAGATCTGAAACTATCAAATAAGCTGGCCCTTCGTACCGGGCTCAGGACCGAATACACTTCCCAGCTGCAGGAGACTGGCTTCCTGCCAAGGGTATCGGCAGCTTATAAAACAGGAAGCTATAGCCAGGTCTCTTTTGCCTGGGGCAAATACCGGCAAAAACCTGAAAACGAAATCCTGCAATTCGCTCCTCAACTTTCACACGAGAAGGCCGACCACTACATTTTGAATTTCCAGTACAGAAAGCAGCGCAGAATCTTCAGAATTGAAGGCTACCTGAAAGAATACAAGCAGCTGGTAAAATACACTTCCTGGTATAGTCCCAATGCAATGGATTACGACAATGCAGGCGCTGGAAGGGCTCAGGGTGTCGACCTCTTCTGGCGCGACAGTGAGAGCCTGAAGGGTTCCGATTACTGGATCTCCTACAGCTTCCTGAATACGACAAGAGACTACCACGATTACCCGGAAAGTGTAATGCCCTCCTTTGCATCTGCTCACAACCTTTCGGTGGTTTACAAACGTTTCTTTACCAG
>JAOZLK010000283.1 GCA_029934875.1 Bacteroidales bacterium
TGTTGTCCTCAACCAACAGCACCCGGGCCTCTTCAAGAGCCACCGATTTTCTTGTTTCCTTCTCAATTTCCAGCGCTTGCTCAATATCCGGCACACTCCGTGTTGCATCCTTGGCAAAGTCCTGGAAGAATGAAATGTTCGCCGTGGCTTGTTCCAGTGTCACGGTCAGATCACTTTCACTCTCCATGAGAAATTTGTAGGCTGTGGTAAGATTCGATCCCGTTTGAGTGGTACCCCGCTTTAGATCGTCCACGTACGATTTAAGAGTGCTTCCCAGGTCGGTCCGGATTGTGAAGCTGAACTTCAGCCTAACCTGGCTCGGTGTTTCCTTTAACATGGTCACTCGTAACCTGAGGGGCCTGCCCGCCTGCATATAGAGGCTCATTCCCTTGATGATGTTGATCACAAGGCTTCGCAGCAGGCTGGGATCCCCGATCAGGAGCTGCTTAATCTGACCCGGGTACTCCGTGGACACTTTTCCTATGGATGAGTTTCCCGAGTTAATAATCTCAATAGCCTCCTCCATAACCCGCTTCATATCGAAGGAGATGATGCTCTTCTTATAGTCGAGGATGCCCGGGGATACGATTTCCACTATGTTGTTCACATCCTCGATCAGACTATTGGTAGAGGCCTGCAGGGTCTCCATCAGCTCCATCTGCTGCGAGGTGAGCCTGCTGTCGTGTACCAGGTTATTGATCAGGGTGATGTTACTCAGGGAGGTCCTCAGTTTATGGGAAAGCCTGGACATAAATTCATCCCGTTGTACCAGCTGCTCTTTGAACAGGATGCGGGAATCGTTAAGCTTTGTGACCAGCAAACGGTTTGAACGTTCGATATGGTGGCTGATTGCCAGAATCATGAGGTAGCCGATCGTGAAAATACTGGCATCAAAAACGCTAAGCCTGATGTGGCTCTGGATGCCGGGAATCGAGTTCATGACAAGAATAGCCAGAACCAGGGAAACCGATATTAATATGCCATGCTTTCCGTTCACACTCAGGGCAGCAAGAGGATAAATCAGGATGAAGCTGAGAACCAGGAATGTACTCAGATTTGAATCCACCAGGTAAGCAGAGAGGAAGAGCAGGGCAACAATTATAAGTACCAGGGTGCTGTTCAGATCGGTTTTTTTACCCGGAGGGACCAGGAAATAGATCAAAAGTGTTCCGGCCAGTGCTCCGCCATCCCGGATTAAGATCAGGGGCTGCCCGGTGAATATGGCAAACACGATTGAAGTGAACAGCAATAAACAGAGAAGGCCGTAGAAGTGGTTGATTCTCTTGATCCTGTTCGCCTCAGATTGATCCATGCTATCAAGGATACCATAGGAAAAAATCCGGCTTAGAAATTCGCTTAACATGTAAATTCTCAATGGCTTTCTTTAACAAAGAAAAAGAAATTTGAGAAACCTTGGTAAACATTGGCTTTATTTTTGTACAATAAACTTAGATAAGTTCGTAATTTTGTCCACAGGGTATGGAATAATGAAAGCAGCTTCAACACTTTTTATTTTAATGTGCATCACCGCCTTGGTGCGGGCACAGGAAGAAACTCCTGAAGGAATGGTGCGTTATACGACTGGCTATGAGTTCGCCGAAGGCATCTATCCTAATTTTGAGATGGTCATTGCAGCAAATCCCATGCCGGCAGCCAGGGTGGTTACAGATGTTGATTTGTTCGATCGTGAATTCTATGAGAAGATCACATCGGAGAAAGAGATTGTCATATATGATAATAACGGGGTGAAGATGGAAATCAATACCTCCAAGATCTGGGGTTATGGCCGGAACGGAGCGCTGTATATCAATGTGGGTTCGGCCTTCCACCGGATTAGCATGGTGGGAAATATCTCTCACTTTGTTGCCTCGGTTACCACCTACAATCCCAATTATTACGACCCTTATCACTACAATCCATATTATTCCAATTCATATAACAGCGGTCGCTACAATTCACCCAATTCGTCATACTCCAGCACCGATCTGAGACAATACCTGCTTGATTTTCAAACGGGCGAGGTTATGGAATATGACAGTGAGGCAGTTGAGGTGATGCTCATGAAGGACCCGGAACTGGCCGATGAATACCTGTCTCTGAAGAACAGGAAGAGAAACCAGATGAAATTTGTATTCATCCGCAGGTACAATGAGAAGCACCCCCTCTATTTTCCCGAGCATTGACCATTCATAAACATAAGATTCAATAATGAAACAAGTAATTGCCTTCCTATTAGTATTGCTACCATTGTCGCAACTCATGGCACAACGAGAATACCTGCCCACAGCCGAGGATCTGACAAGGTTCCATTCTACTACAACCTATGTGGTCCTGAGCGATAATCTTATGGCGGATTGGAATTTTGAAATCCGCGATGCCATTGAAAAATTCTGGACCATCACCGATTTCGAGTTCCTGGAGTATAAAGACTTTGCCGATAAAAGTGTGGATGCCAATGCTTCTTTCCTATATGTTGCCACGGTTAGCTTTGAGAAGGATAAATCGAATACCCGCTATACCTTTCTCTGCCTCTCACTTGGTGGGCCGGATCATGAGAGTATCGACGAGCTTCATGATATTACCAATGTGCCCCTGAGTTACTACGGGGTGGATGAGGATGAGTATACCTACAAGCTGGGTTTACTGGTGCGCTTTATGCAGCAACATATCAAGGTCATTACCGACGATCCCAAGCTAGTTTCCCAGAATGTTTTCCAGTACTATAACGACAACATGGGCAGTGTGAAGGGGAAGACCCTTTATCTTACAGAAGAGGACCTGCCCTTTGAACTTTCCACCGATGCAAAGATCAGGGCAGTTTATCCCTACAATTTTCAGATTGTAGATCGTGAGCAGATTAAGGAGTTGATAATGGTGGAGGATGAGAATGCAGTCATTCTTCACAAGGTAGGTCCCCAGAGCACGATCATCCATGACCGGGTCTATAAGATCCTGATGGGGGCCAGCGATGCCAGGTTCTATTACTACGACTGGCACAAATCAAACAAGAAGAAACCCGACGCATTTCTTAAAAGTGATTTTGAGCGGCTGAACAGGGCCGTACCCAAACAGAAATAATTCAATGGCAGGTAAACCATCCATCCCTAAGGGAACGAGAGACTTTACGCCCGTGGAGATGTCCAGGCGTAATTATATTTTTGATGCGATCCGCCAGGTTTTCAAAACCTATGGATACCAGCCCATTGAAACTCCGGCCATGGAGAATCTTTCCTCACTTATGGGAAAGTACGGCGATGAAGGCGACAGGCTGCTTTTCAAGGTCCTCAATTCGGGCAACTTCAAGGATAAACTGAGTGATGAGCAGCTAATCGAAACTGCTCCCGGAAAGTTGGGAACCATGATTTCTGAAAAGGGACTCCGCTATGACCTGACTGTTCCCTTTGCACGCTTCGTGGTTCAGCACCGAAATGAACTTACCTTTCCTTTTAAACGCTACCAGATTCAAGCGGTATGGAGGGCAGACCGTCCCCAGCGGGGCCGTTACCGGGAGTTTTACCAGTGTGATGTGGATGTAATTGGCTCTACCTCCCTGCTGAACGAGTATGAATTGGTAAGAATTATCGATGCAGTTTTCAAATCACTGAATCTGAAGGTGGTGATTAAGATTAACAACCGCAAGGTGCTCACCGGGATTGCAGAGGTGATCGGGGAGATGCAGAGAATCACCGATATTACAGTCGCCATCGACAAACTGGAAAAAATCGGGATGGAGAAGGTCCTCCTTGAACTTGAGCAAAAGGGGATCAGCAAAGAAGCCCTGGGAAAACTGGAGCCGGTACTTGCCATGAAGGGTACAGACCCTGAGAAAATCGCCTTCCTGGAAAGCTATCTTGCTTCCTCCGAAACAGGTTTGAAGGGCATTGAGGAGATAAAAGAGCTCTTTAGCTTCCTATGTGAGACCGATTTGAAAGCAGAAACAGAATTTGATCTTACACTGGCCAGGGGCCTGAACTATTATACAGGATGCATCTTCGAGGTGAAAGCTACCGAGGCCTCGATGGGCAGTATCTGCGGAGGGGGACGTTACGATGACCTCACAAGTATTTTCGGACTTGAGGGAGTGTCGGGAGTGGGGGTCTCCTTTGGAGCGGACCGCATTTATGATGTGATGCTTCAGCTGGAGCGCTTCCCGGCAAGGGGAGAGATGGACACCAGGGTGCTCTTCGTCAATTTCGGAGAGCGCGAAGTACGATTTATTCTTCCTGTGCTGGACAGGCTTCGAGAGGGTGCCGTGGCAACTGAGCTCTATCCTGAAAGTGCCAAAATGAAGAAACAGATGGCCTATGCCAATACGCGCAACATCCCTTTTGTTGCCCTGGTGGGTGAGCAGGAGATGAACGATGGTGTGATCACCCTGAAGGAAATGGAAACAGGTGAACAGGAGCGTCTCACCCCGGACCAGCTGGTGGATCGCTTTTCTGAACCTTTAAATTTATTGTAATGAATAAGGAACACCTTGTAAGCACCGCTGCGATTGGGTGGAAGGAGATTGAAGAGATACTCGATAAGGACCAGAAACTGGTTTTATCAGATGAGGTGAAGGAGCGAATCTGTTCCTGCAGAGCTTACCTGGACCAAAGGCTTGAGAAGGGGGATGAAGTAATCTATGGAATCAATACCGGCTTTGGCTCCCTGTGTGATAAGGTAATCTCCACCGAAAACCTTGGACTCCTGCAAAAGAACCTGGTGATGTCACATGCCTGCGGGGTAGGGGATGAGGTTCCCCCCGAGATTACCAGGCTGATGCTCCTCCTAAAAATCCAGTCTCTCTCCTATGGAAATTCCGGGGTACAGGAGGCTACTGTACAGCGTCTTGTGGATATGTACAACCACAAGATTCTTCCGGTGGTGTACACCTACGGCTCACTGGGAGCCTCGGGCGACCTGGCGCCTCTTGCGCATATGAGCCTTCCTCTCCTGGGCGAGGGTGAGGTACGCATTGAGGGAAAGAAGCAGGCAACAAAGGAGGTATTTGCCCGCATGGGATGGGATGCTATCGAGCTGCAGTCAAAAGAGGGACTGGCCCTGCTGAATGGTACACAGTTTATGAGTGCCTTCGGAGTTCAGCTCTGCCTGCGCGTATTTAAGCTCTCCCGGCTGGCCGACATTATCGGGGCCCTTTCACTGGATGCCTTCGATGGTCGCATCGAACCTTTCCACCATCTGATTCAGCAGATCAGGCCCCACCAGGGCCAGATCGTCACTGCCAGGAGAATCAGGTGGATTCTTGAGGGAAGCGAACTCATCTCGCGGCCCAAGGCCCATGTTCAGGATCCCTATTCCTTCCGCTGCATCCCCCAGGTTCATGGAGCCTCCAAGGACTCCATCAATTATGTGGCCTATGTTTTCAGAAACGAGATTAATTCCGTAACCGATAATCCCACCATCTTCCCCGATGAGGATTTGATCATATCTGCCGGCAACTTCCACGGACAGCCCCTGGCCCTGGCACTGGACAACCTAGCCATCGCCATGAGTGAACTGGGGAACATATCCGAGCGGCGAACCTACCAGCTGGTTTCGGGTTCCAGGGGGCTTCCCCATTTCCTGGTAGCCAATCCCGGCCTGAACTCGGGCTTTATGATTCCCCAGTATACCGCAGCATCCATGGTAAGCCATAACAAGCAGCTGTGTACCCCCTCATCGGTCGATTCCATCGAATCGTCACAGGGACAGGAGGACCATGTGAGTATGGGGGCCAATGCGGCCACCAGCGCATGGAAGGTTATGGAAAACCTGGAGCGGATTTTAGCCATTGAGCTCTATAATGCAGCCCAGGCAATGGAGTTCCGGAGGCCTGCCCGAAGCAGTGCCTACCTGGAAAAATTCATGGAGGGATACAGGACTTATGTATCCTTTGTTGAAGATGATAAGGTGATGTACACCGATATTGAAGGAAGTGTCAACTATCTCAGGGAAGTGCAACTGGACCTGCCCGAAGAGCTGCTGGAATTCAAGGATTACTCACCGGTAACCGGTAGTTAGACCATATTTAAAAAACAGGAGGTGGCTCTGGCAGCATGGGACCCTGTCCCGTTCCCGGACCCTGTCCTGCTCCCGGACCCTGTCCCGTTCCCGGACCCTGTCCCGCTCCCGGACCCGGACCCGGTCCATGTCCTCCGCCCCTTAGTTTCTTAACCAGGTGTCGGCGGAAATCCCACTCAACCCTGTAAAGTTTCAGGACCTTTTCCGGGGGGAGTACCGAGGGAAATTTGTCCTTATAGTACTCCTGTTCCAGCTGGAAAACCTGCTCCTTGTAAGTTAGGATGCGAGCCAGGATTTCGTTGATTTCCTCT
>JAOZLK010000284.1 GCA_029934875.1 Bacteroidales bacterium
ACCACTTATCGCAAGATGGCTGAAGATGTGGTATACCGGGCTGCATCGGGTCGCCTGGAAATTTCCAAAAACCCTCTCACAGAAAGCATGAGCTTACATGCCTATCAGGATGATGTCGATTTTAAGGATCCTCTGTACTGGTATGGTTCGGACCGCGAAGAAATCCTTGAAATGGTAGAAAAGGATCCAGCATTGGGAGAGGGGATCAGTGAGTCTCTCTCCATTATTAAAGCCCAGGTTGTTTGGGCAGTTCATAAAGAGATGGCACGCAGTGTGGAAGATTTTCTTTCCAGGCGTACCAGGGCCATCCAGCTGGATGCACGTGAAAGCATACGCATTACCTCTGCAGTTGCAGAGATTATGGCCCGGGAACTGGGATATGACAAGGCATGGGAGAGCTCACAGTGCGCATCATTTATTTCTCTGGCAAGCAACTATCTTCTATCTGATAAGCAAATAACCACTAACCAATAGCCAATTACCAATAACCAATTACCAATTACCATTCACAATGAAAAAATACATTCTCGCCTTAGACCAGGGTACCACCAGTTCCAGGGCAATCGTTTTCGACCATGCCGGTAAAATGGCCGGGGTGGCCCAGGAAGAGTTCAATCAGATCTTCCCCCAGCCCGGTTGGGTGGAGCACGACCCAATGGAGATATGGGAATCCCAACTTGCCGTATTAAAAGAGGCCCTGTCGAAGTCTGGCACTAAAGCTGAGGACCTGGCGGCTATAGGAATCACCAATCAACGCGAAACCGCGGTGGCATGGGACCGGAATACCGGCGAACCCATTTGCAATGCCATTGTTTGGCAGGATCGACGAACTGCTTCTTTCTGTGATGAACTTAAATCCAGGGGCATGAATGGATTGATTCGGGAAAAGACCGGACTGGTCATTGATGCCTATTTTTCAGCCACCAAGTGGAAGTGGATGCTTGAGAATATACCCGGAGCCCGGGAGAAGGCTGAGTCTGGAGAACTGGCCCTGGGGACCATCGATTCCTGGTTGATCTGGAAGCTTACAGATGGCAAAGTGCACGTGACCGACGTGACCAATGCCTGCAGAACCATGCTCTTTAATATTCACACCCTCGAATGGGATTCCGAATTGCTGGATATCTTTGGAATTCCCCTGGATGTCCTTCCTGATGTACGCTCTTCATCGGAGGTTTATGGAGAGGTGTCGGAGGCGATTATGCAGTCTCCAGTGCCTATTGCAGGTATAGCAGGCGATCAGCAAGCCGCAACTTTCGGTCAGATGTGCCTGTCTCCGGGATCTGTGAAGAATACATACGGAACAGGATGTTTCATCCTCTGTAATACCGGGGAAAAACCGGTGCAATCAGAAAACAACCTGATCACCACCATTGCCTGGCAGCTGAATGGAAAGACCATCTATGCGCTGGAAGGTAGTATTTTTATTGCCGGTGCCGTGGTTCAATGGCTCAGGGATGGATTGGGATTGATCAAATCCTCTTCGGAAATAGAAGAACTGGCCGAAAGTGTTGAGGACAATGGAGGAGTATATTTCGTGCCAGCTTTTACGGGACTGGGAGCTCCTTACTGGGATCCCTACGCCAGGGGTATGATAGCAGGACTTACCCGCGGTGTTAGCTCCGGACACATTGCCCGGGCAGCCCTGGAGAGCATTGCTTTCCAGGTCAAGGATGTGATGTCTGCCATGGAGGAGGATGCGGGCATTAACATTGGGGAGTTAAAGGTGGATGGGGGTGCAGTGGTTAATAATCTTCTGATGCAGTTCCAGGCCGATCTGATTGGCATCCCGGTGATCAGGCCCGAGACCACCGAAACAACAGCGCTGGGAGCTGCATACCTGGCCGGACTGGCAGTTGGATTCTGGCAGGGTATTGAAGAGATTGAGTCCCAGTGGAAGGCAGAACGGACTTTCACATCTGCCATTAACAAAGCGGAACAGGATAAGTTAATGAGCGGGTGGGCAAAAGCAGTGGGACGCTCACAGTCCTGGTCAGATCAATAATATGCAAAAACTATAGGCTATGAATGAAATTGTTGCTGAATTTATCGGAACCTTCCTTTTAATCTTGCTGGGAAACGGCGTGGTGGCCAATGTGGTCTTAAATGATACTAAAGGGCACAACAGTGGCTGGATTGTGATCTCACTTGGTTGGGGCCTGGGTGTTTTTGTGGGAGTGGCTGTGGCCGGACCGGTATCTGGAGCTCATATAAATCCCGCGGTTAGCATTGGCCTTGCAGCGGCCGGGCTTTTCCCCTGGCTCAAGGTACTCCCCTTTATTCTGGCACAAATGATGGGTGCCATGACAGGAGCTTTTACCGTCTGGCTTTTTTACCGGCACCATTTCAATCGCACCAATGATTCGGCTGCCCAGCTGGGATGCTTCTCCACTGCTCCTGCCATACGGAAGACGGGGAGCAATTTCATCAGCGAGACCATAGGAACCTTTGTATTGATCTTTGTGATTCTATACATAGCCGAGCCTTCTGTAGCCCTGGATGGAGGGGAAGAGCTGAAGATGGGCCTGGGAACCCTGGGAGCACTTCCGGTGGCATTGCTTGTCACAGCCATTGGCCTCTCATTGGGTGGAACAACCGGTTATGCCATCAATCCTGCCCGTGACCTGGGTCCACGCATCATGCACTCGTTTTTACCCATGGATCATAAAGGGAGCAGCGACTGGCCCTATGCATGGATTCCTGTGTTAGGGCCCTTTGCCGGTGCACTGATCGCAGCAGCATTCTTTCTTCTCCACAGCCTTATCAGTACGTAGTACTAAGTACTCAGTTCTCAGGATAGTACTGAGAACTGGGCACTGACTACTAGGCACTGGGCACTGACTACTGAGAACTGGGCACTGACTACTGAGAACTGTTATTCACGCCACAGGGCTTTTACAGGATCGGTTCGGGAGATTCGAATAGCATGATAGAGTACTGTCAGAACTGCCACAATGATTGTAATCAGCGCGGTGAGAATGAAAATGCCGCTACTGAGCTCAATTCGATATGAGAACTCTTTGAGCCACCAGCGGGCAATAAACCATATGGATGGAAGGGCTATCAGCAGCGAGATCAATATGTAGAGAGAAAAATCACGGATCATCATTCCGGCTATCTGGGGCTCCAGTGCCCCCAGGGTTTTTCGAATACCGATCTCTTTTGTTCTGCGCTGGGCGGTAAAAGAGGCCAGTGCAAATAATCCAAGGCAAGCAATTATTATGGCTACGATGGTAAAGACCCTGAAGAGGGCTGCCATTCGCTCTTCGGCCCGATACATCTTGTCGATGGCATCGTCAACATAGGTATATTCGAAGGGATATTGTGGGAGCAGATCCCCCCATCTCTTTTCCATGAAGGCCAGTCCACCCATGGGATTATCCGGGGATAGTCTTACCACCATGTGTTGAAGGTTTGATGAAGGGAGGGGTGCAATAGCCATGGGCTCAATTTCACTACCCAGGGGCTTGAAATGGTAGTCTTCCATTAATCCAACAACCTGTCCGGAGAGTCCCATAAAAGTAAGTGGCATGCCCACGATCTCATCTTCACCAATAATATTGGCAAGGGTCTGGTTGATAATGAAATTGCATGCTGTGTCGGTCAATATATCTGCAGGGTATTCTTCAGAAAAGTCCCTTCCCCCGGTCAGGGTGATATCCATTGTTTTAATGAAATCATAATGGACTCCTGTAAATGAGACCAGTACATCCTGTTCCGGGTCCTTGCCATCCCAGCGAATTCCGCTTGAGTTACTACCAATGCGATAGGGGGCCTGCATCGATGCAGTGGCATAAAGGATGTCGGGGCTTTGCATGAACTCATTTCTAATCTTTTCGTACTCCTGGTTCAGGCTTCCCCGAAGCTGAATGTGAACCAGGTTGGACTTATCGAATCCCAGTTCGGCATTCTGCATGTAATTCAATTGTTTTGAGGCCACTATGGCTCCGGTAATCAGCAGTACCGCAAGGGAGAACTGGAAGACCACCAGTATTTTTCGGAGCAGGCCGCTTCCTTTCCTCTGATTTGTTTGCTCTCTGATAGCAGCGATGGGTTTGAGTGCTGAAAGGTAGAGGGCAGGATAGATGCCAGCCATCAGGGTAGTGATGATCAAAACCACCAGGATACCTCCCAGGAATTGGAAGGATACAAGGGTAGAAGGGTGTACATCCTTCCCTGCCAGTGTATTAAACTGATTTAGAAGCAGAAAGACAAGGAGAAAGGCAAGAATGATTGAAATCAGGGTCTGAAGAAAAGATTCAGACAGGTGCTGTTTTACCAGCTGAGCCCGCGATGCTCCGTTTACTTTTCTCAGCCCGATCTCCTTGGCGCGAATGGAGGATCTTGCGGTTGAGAGATTCATGAAGTTAATGCAGGCTATGATGAGGACAAACAGGGCAATGGCAGAAAAAATGTAAACGTATAAAATTGCTCCGGGCGATTTCCCGAAGCCGAAGTAGGAGTATAGATGAATTCCGGAAAAGGAGGCTAGCGAAAAGTCAATGGTATTGTCCTCCTTATAAATATTTGTGACATCGGTGATCTTCCGGTTTACGATGGTATCCACACTTCCTTCCTGGAGTTTTACGAAGGTGAGAATGGAGTTTTGCCCCCAGGAATCGGAGTAACGGCCCTGGCCTTCAATGTAGTTCCAGGGGAAGAGGACCTTGAAACCGAGTATGCTGTTGTCGGGAGGATCAAAAATAACCGCGGAGATCGTAAAGGGGTCTTCCTGGTTCACTAAGATGCTCTTTCCCACCGGGTTTTCATCTCCGAAATATTTTTTGGATATCTCCTCGGTGATCACCATGGTGTTTGGTTCCCGCAGGATTCCATCAAAATTGCCATATTTCAACTGGAAGCTAAACATGGAAAAGAAGGATGAGTCAACCGAAAGGATGCCATCTTCAAAGAATTTTATATCCCCCTGACTCAGCAGATGCCCGCTCATAAATGCCAGTCTGCATTGCTCTTCGATTTCCGGTACTTCTTCTTTCCATACAGGTCCTGACACATAGGGTGTTACATTTACATGGTAGGGCTCGGCATTGGAGTAGTACTGGTCTTCTTCCACCCGGTACAAACGCTCATAATCTTCATGGAAGCGGTCGTAGCTCAATTCATGCTGTACCCATAGCAACATGAAAAGGGCACAGGCAAGGCTGATGGATAGTCCGGCGATGTTTATCAGGGTGATTCTTTTCTCTTTGAGCAGAATTCTAAAGGATTGTTTTAGTTTGTTGAGGGCCATTTCAGTGTTTTTTATCAAAGACGAATCAAGTTCTAAGAAATTACAGTGCAAAAGACTAAATTTGCTAATCATTATAATAATCTGCAGTAAACCTTAAAACTTTCTATATGATACGGGATATTGATATTTTCGCTTTAATTGACCATGAGCACAACCGTCAGAAGAGGGGGATCGAGCTTATAGCCTCTGAAAACTTTGTGAGCAAGCAGGTGATGGACGCCATGGGCTCCTGTCTCACCAATAAATATGCAGAAGGATACCCTGGTCATCGATATTATGGAGGATGTGAGGTAGTTGACGAGGTTGAACAGATAGCCATAGATCGCCTTTGCAGGATCTACGGTGCCGAGTATGCCAATGTGCAGCCACACTCCGGAGCCCAGGCCAATATGGCCGTATTTATGGCTGTTATGAATCCGGGCGATACCTTTATGGGTCTTGACCTTTCCCACGGAGGTCACCTCTCACACGGATCTCCGGTAAACAGTTCAGGTATTTTGTACCGTGCAGTGTCCTATGGACTGGATGAGAAGACCGGCAGGGTTGATTATGATGCTATGGAGAGCCTGGCATTAAAGGAAAAACCCAAAATGATCGTAGGAGGAGCCTCTGCCTATTCCAGGGAGTGGGACTATGCAAGGATGCGCGACATTGCAGACAAAATCGGTGCGATTTTCATGGTAGATATGGCACACCCGGCAGGATTGATCGCGGCAGGTATACTGGACAATCCCCTGAAACATGCCCATATTGTCACCTCCACCACTCATAAGACGCTTCGTGGACCAAGGGGGGGGATCATCCTTCTTGGAAAAGATTTTGAGAACCCCTTTGGAAAAAAGACCAAGAAGGGGGTAGTCAGGAAAATGTCTTCCCTGCTCAATTCTGCAGTATTCCCGGGGATCCAGGGTGGACCGCTGGAACACATCATTGCCGCCAAGGCAGTCTCTTTTGGCGAAGCCCTTACAGATGACTTCAAGGCTTATCAGAAACAGGTGAAGAAAAATGCAAAAGTAATGGCAGAAGCCTTTTTAAAAAATGGCTACAAGGTGGTTTCGGATGGTA
>JAOZLK010000285.1 GCA_029934875.1 Bacteroidales bacterium
GAATTCCATGTCAAGGATCGGTCTTATTGATGAGATCATTCCACGCTATCATTCCACTTATTTCGCTCATATTTTCGCGGGCGGTTATTCATCCGGATACTACAGCTACATCTGGGCCGAGGTCCTGGATAAGGATGCATTTAACGCTTTTGTGGAAACCAGCTTATACGACGCTGAAACAGCACTCTCGTTCAGGGAAAATATCCTGGAAAAAGGAGGCTCTGTTGAAGAAATGGAAATGTACAGGAACTTCCGTGGACAGGAACCCACCATCGAACCACTACTGAAGGGCAGGGGATTGAACTAGCCTTTCTCTTACTTTATATGTGTCTATACTCCCTTCCCCTTCACAATGGTGATGGCGGTGTAGAATAGGATCTTCATA
Source organism: Bacteroidales bacterium (assembly GCA_029934875.1). Taxonomy (GTDB): domain Bacteria; phylum Bacteroidota; class Bacteroidia; order Bacteroidales. The sequence continues at coordinate 386 of JAOZLK010000285.1, forward strand.
TCAACAAAGAGGGACCTGTTCTCAATATAGAGAATATCGAACCTGAGGCGCTTGACCATCTCCTCAACATTCTCGGCATAGCCATATTTGACCTGGCCCCATGAGGTAATACCTGGTTTCACTTTGTGAAGAAGCACATAGTGGGGAGCCTCCTCGGTGATTTTCCTTATAAAATAGGCTCTTTCGGGACGTGGCCCCACCAGTGCCATATCACCCCTCAGCACATTGAAGAAATTGGGTATCTCGTCCAGGCGGTGTTTGCGCATAAACTGACCGAAACGGGTCACCCGCGGATCATGCTTGGAGGAGAGCTCGGGGCCATTCTCCTCTGCATTATGATACATTGACCTGAATTTATAAATCTGAAACTCACGGCCATATCTTCCCACGCGAGGTTGCTTATAGAAAATCGGGCCCGGGGAAGAAAATTTTACGCCAATGGCCAGGAAGAAGATAATGGGCGAAAGAAGAACCAAAGACATCATGGATAGAACCAGGTCCATAAGTTGTTTCACATTTTGCTGCCAGGTGGGCATAACATCATGGGTAACCTCCTGCAGGGGGGTTCCGAAAATGGTGGTGCTCCTGACCTTCCCAGTAAGAATGTCGGTCATACTTGGTATGGCACTAACCCGTACATCGAGAAGCGAAAGCCGGTTTACAATATCCCCTATCTTCCCATGTTCCGAAGGTTCCAGCGCTATGATCACTTCTTCAACACGAAGTTGACGCAGAATACCCTCCATGTTTTCATGGCCACCCAGATGGGCAATGTGGTCCTGCAACTGGTAATGCTCCTTCTGATGAATATTGATAAAACCCAGAATTTCGTGCCCGCTTGACTTCTTTTGATCCCTGATGTCCTTGTAGACATCCACTGCATTCTCATTGCTCCCGATCATAACCGTCTTAAACCCAATAAGTCTTCGATGCACCTTGTGAACAGTCTGGCTTGTAATGATCATCCTTGGAATCAGGGTAAGGGTAAGGTGCAGCAGAAATATGGTAAAGAAGAGGCTGTAATAGTTGGTATAATCGACAATGGTATCGTCCAGGATCAAGAGGAAGAAAATGAGAAGTACTCCAAGGAGGGAAGTGGTGAAGGTCCTGGTGAAATCGTCCAGCCTGGAGCGCCTGTAAATATTGTTATAAAACCCGGTGAAGTAGTAAAAGGTGATCCATGCGAAAGGGAGGCCAATAGCTCCTGCCCAAAAGCGGGAGCCCAGTGTAATCGGTACATCCACCCCAAAGACCTGGGGTTCGATCTGCAATTTTCGGAATATATAAAACATAATCCAGGCAGCGGATGCAGCCAGGAAGTCAAAAAGGATGTATAGCAGGCGTTGTTTCCTGTGGTTCTTCATTCAAACAGACCTCTGATTTATTAACTGCAAAACAAGCTAAATAATTGCACGTATGGCAAAAAAAAACGTCATATATGTTCAAGAATATAAACTATATTTGAATTCACAGAAAATAAGAATGGATAGTTTTCGACATAAAGGACTAAGAGAGAAGCTGATAAAAGATCTTCGGGAGAAGGGGATCCATAATGAAGATGTCCTTGATGCCATGAGCCGTGTACCAAGGCATCTCTTCATGGATAGTAGTTTTATCAATTTTTCCTATACCGACAAGGCCTTTCCCATTTCATCAGGACAAACCATTTCACAACCTTATACCGTTGCGGTTCAGACCCAGTTACTGGAAGTGCAGCGACATCAGAAGGTCCTGGAGCTTGGAACAGGGTCCGGATATCAGACAGCTGTTCTTCTGGAACTGGGAGCCCGGGTATACACAATTGAGCGTCAGAGGCAGCTTTTCCTTGATGCACAAAAAACACTTATGCCTCTCAATTACAAACCTGTATATTTTTATGGTGACGGCTATGAGGGGGTACCCTCCTATGCCCCATTTGATAAAATTCTGGTTACGGCTGCTGCGCCTGAGATCCCACGGAAACTACTTGATCAATTGGCGATTGGCGGAGTCCTGGTAATCCCTGAAGGTGATGAGGCCGGACAAAAAATGATCAGGATTGAGCGTAAGTCTGAAAAAGATTATCAGAAGACCGAACACGGACACTTTTCATTTGTTCCACTTCTAAGAGGAAAAAACAACTGAAATGATCAGGACAGAAGCAGTTCTATTTAATGATTTCCAGGTAAACACTTACCTGGTTTGGGATGAAACGCAGGAATGCCTGGTAGTTGATCCCGCTTTCTACTCCAGGGATGAGCAAGAGAGTTTCCTGTCCCTCATCAGCAATATGGGATTAAAAGTTAAAGGGCAAATAAATACACATTGTCACATAGATCATATTCTGGGAGTGGATTTCATGAAATCTCAGTTTGATGCTCCCATCAGGGCTCACAAGGAAGAAGAGCAAATCATTAAAAATGCGCCTTTAATGGGTGACTTATTTGGATGGAATATAAAACCCATCAAGGGAATTGATGTGCTGCTCGAAGAGGGTGAGATGATTCCAGTGGGTAAGCATCTTCTGAAGGTTATTCACGTTCCCGGTCACTCCCCCGGGAGTGTTGCGCTTTACTCCAATGAAGGTGCTTTTGTGATCACAGGCGATGCGCTGTTTAAGGGCAGTATAGGACGCACCGATCTGCCTGGTGGGGATTATGATACCCTGATCACTTCCATTGGGGAAAAGTTACTGACACTGCCGACTGAAACTCAGGTATACCCGGGTCACGGCCCCTCCTCAAACATAGGATATGAGAAGCAGGAAAATCCTTTCCTCAGGGAGATTCAATAACATGATTTCTGACATAAGTTTTCATTACCCTTTTAACTATATTTGGGCTTCTTAATTTTCAAAGGATGAAAGCAGATAATTTTAGCCAACGCCACCTGGGCCCGGATCAAACTGAAATAGAGATAATGTTGCAAAAGATTGGTGCCGGTTCACTGGACGAACTGGTTGAAAAAACCATACCTGCCTCCATTTTCAACAAAAATCCCCTTCAGCTTCCGGATGAACTGGATGAGCATTCCTACCTGGAGAAAATAAAGGAGATCGCAGGAAAAAACAGGGTCTTTAAGTCCTATATCGGGCTGGGCTATTATAACACCATACTTCCATCGGCCATTAAAAGGAACATCCTTGAAAATCCAAACTGGTACACATCCTATACCCCCTACCAGGCCGAAATTTCCCAGGGACGCCTGGAAGCCCTGCTGAATTTCCAGACAATGGTTATGGATCTCACCGGGATGGAGATGGCCAATGCCTCCCTTCTTGACGAAGCAACAGCAGCAGCTGAAGCCATGATCATGCTCTATAACTCCCGTAGCCGAAACGCTGTGAAGGCCGGGAAAATTGAGTTTTTTGTTGATGAAAATATTTTTCCCCAGACCAGAGCTGTACTGCTTACCCGTGCAGAACCCCTGGGTATTGAGCTCACCTTTGGAAGCTATGAGAACGCCTCCCTAAAGGATAGCATGTTTGGATGCCTGATACAATATCCGGCTGCTGACGGAGCTGTTCGTAACTACAGTGATTTTACAAAATCTGCGCACGAAAAAGAGATTGCCGTGGCAGTTGCTGCCGATCTGATGAGCCTGGTCCTGATCACCCCCCCCGGGGAGTGGGATGCAGATGTTGTTGTGGGCTCAACTCAACGCTTTGGAATCCCAATGTTCTATGGCGGACCTCACGCTGCATTCTTTGCATGCAAGGAGACTTACAAAAGAAATATTCCGGGGAGGATCATCGGAATATCCATAGATACCAATGAGAATCCTGCCTTACGAATGGCCCTTCAGACAAGGGAGCAACATATAAAGCGGGAGCGTGCTACCTCCAACATATGTACTGCACAGGCCCTGCTGGCCAGTATGGCAGGAATGTATGCAGTATTCCATGGTCCGGAAGGGCTGCAGCGAATTGCTTCCAACATTCACACAGGGGCCGCCTATATGGCCGCAAAGCTAAAGGAATTGGGTTTCACTGTCGTTCATGAGAATTTCTTTGACACCCTCCTTGTTGAGATGCCCGGTTCACTGAGCACTGAGACTATCAAGGAACTGGCCCTTGAAAAGGAGATAAACCTACACTACCACAGTAAAGAACGGCTTCAGTTTTCCACCGATGAATCGATGCGGGAGGAGGAGTTGAATGAACTCCTGGAGATTTTCTCCGTAGTTGCAAAAAAAGCTGTTCCGTATGATGATTGCATCGAACTTACCAGTGCTTATGACCATACTTTTGAGCGAAAGTCGGAGGTCTTAAGCCAGGATGTTTTTCGCAAATACAGGTCGGAAACCGACCTCATGCGCTACATCAGGATGCTGGAGAAAAAAGATATTTCCCTGACCCAATCGATGATCTCACTGGGTTCCTGCACCATGAAACTGAATGCAGCCACCCAGCTTATCCCCGTAAGCTGGCCTGAATTTGCCTCCATTCACCCCTTTGTTCCAATCGACCAGACCCAGGGCACGCACCAAATGATCAACGAGCTGGAAGCAGGTTTGAAAGAGATAACCGGATTTGAGACTGTATCCTTTCAACCCAACTCAGGAGCCTCAGGCGAGTATGCCGGGCTGATGGTAATCCAGGCCTACCATAAAAACAGGGGCGATGCACACCGGAATGTGGTTTTAATTCCAGCCTCGGCTCACGGCACCAACCCTGCCAGCGCGGTGATGGCAGGACTTGAAGTAAAGGTGGTAAATTGCGACGAGCGGGGAAATATTGATACTGACCACCTGAAGGAACTTGCCGAAAATCATAAGGATGAGCTTTCCTCCATCATGATCACCTACCCTTCCACCCACGGTGTATTTGAGGACAATATCCGGGAGATCATTGACCTTGTTCACGAAAACGGTGGACAGGTTTATATGGATGGAGCCAATATGAACGCCCAGGTCGGGCTCACCAGTCCAGCATTTATTGGGGCTGATGTATGTCACCTCAACCTCCATAAAACTTTTGCCATACCCCATGGGGGTGGCGGACCTGGTGTGGGCCCCATTGGGGTGGCTAACCACCTGGTTGAATTTCTGCCCACCCATCCCCTGGTGGAGACCGGAGGCATCAAGGGTATTTCAGCAGTGTCAGCAGCTCCCTATGGAAGTGCTGGAATTCTGGTCATTTCGCACAGCTACATCCGTATGCTGGGTACGAAGGGTCTGACCGATTCCACACGAATAGCCATTCTCAATGCCAACTATGTAGCCGCTTCGCTGAAGGATCACTATGATATACTCTACAGGGGAACAGAAGGTTACGTGGCACACGAGATGATCCTCGACTGCCGGAAATTCAAAGCCCTGGCCGATATAACAGAGGCCGACATTGCAAAGAGACTGATGGATTACGGTTTCCATGCTCCCACCCTATCCTTCCCGGTACACGGCACATTGATGATGGAACCAACCGAAAGCGAGTCCCTGGCTGAATTGAACCGCTTCATCGAGGCCATGATTGACATCCACAAGGATATTATGGAGATCGCAGAAGGAAAGCAGGATGTGGCAGGGAGTGTCTTACGCAATGCACCCCACACACCCGAGATCCTCCTGGCAGAGAATTGGGAGCGTACTTACTCAAGGGAAAGAGCGGCCTTCCCCCTGCCCTGGGTGAAGGCCAACAAGTTCTGGCCCCCCGTAAGCCGCATCAATGATGGCTATGGTGATCGGAACCTGGTCTGTTCATGTGAGCCACTTGAGTCGTACCGGGACTAATTCACCGCTTTCTCTTTCATTTTCGACTTATCCTTCACACCTCCAATGGAATCCTCCCCGTTATTACGCGGTGAGAGGAAGAGGAAGTTGTCACAGATTATTTCTGTGCTGTAGTGTTTGTTTCCTTCCTTATCGTCCCACGAGTTGGTTGAGATCTTCCCCTCCACGTAAAGGGCATCCCCCTTGTTCACATGCTGCTTCACAATATCCGCAGC
>JAOZLK010000286.1:0-1233 GCA_029934875.1 Bacteroidales bacterium
GCTCCGGGCCAGCATGAATAGCATAAAAGCCAGCCATAGTCCGTGGTTCCCCATGTATTTCCCCGCCAGGATATAGACAGGGAAGAAAACCACCAGGGTAGAGATGAGCATGGCGTTGCGCATCTCCCTGCCTGCTGTTGCCCCTATATAGATACCATCCCAGAGGAAGGCAGCATAAGAGATCAGGGGTACCATCACCACCCAGAAAAAGTAGGGTCTGGCATTGGCAATCACCTCGGGATTATTGGTCAGTACTCCAAAAATCAACTTTCCTGCCAGTAGATAAATAAGGGTGAAAAGGATGCTGATTCCGGTGCCCCATATGAACAGGACCCTGATGGATCTTTTCAGGGCATCCCTGTCTCCAGCACCTATGAATTTACCTGTAAGCGCCTCAGAGGCATGAGCAAATCCATCAATCAGGAAGGAGTAAAACATAAAAAACTGCATCAGCAGTGAGTTCACAGCCAGGAGGGTTTCTTCTCCATGGGAACCAGCATCAGAGCTGGCCGAGCGGGCGGTAAAGATGGAGAATACCACCACAAGGCACATTGTCCGAATAAAGATATCCTGGTTGACCCTCAGGAAGTTCTTCAGTTTCTCGCCTTCCATGGAAGCCCTGAGGGACCAGTACCTGAAAAGCCGGGAAAAATACTTTCTGAAGTAAAACAGGGCAATCAGCAAACCGCTGTACTGGGCGATAACCGTTCCGTAAGCCACCCCGTCGGACCCCATGTCCAGCTTCATCACAAAGAGATAGTTGCAGGCCAGGTTGATGAGGTTTGTGGAGACCAGGACCACCATGGGCAGCCTGGCATTCTGCATGCCCAGGAAAAAGCCAAGCAGGGCAAACTGTCCCAGGGCAGCCGGTGCAGCCCAGACCCTGATTCTGAAATAAGTCATGGCCAGTTCTTCAACCCGGGTCTCTCCGTTTAATACCCGAAAGCTAAGCAGCTCTATGGGTTTTTGCAGGACGATGAGCACCAGGCTTACGGCCAGGGCAATCATTGCTGCTCTTGAGAAGACCAGTATGGTTTCGGGAAGGTCGCGTCGTCCCCAGGCCTGGGCAGTAAATCCGCTGGTCCCCATACGAAGGAAGCCCAGGCTCCAGTAGATGAAATTGAAGATCAGTGAGCCCAGTGCAATGGCCCCGATGTAGGCATCCGATTCCATGTGTCCCATCAAAGCCATATCCACAATCCCCAGCAATGGAATGGAGATGTTGCTGATGAT
>JAOZLK010000286.1:1333-6295 GCA_029934875.1 Bacteroidales bacterium
TGGCACCTTTCAAAGCAACCCACCGATTTCGGTTTCATGCGTTACTGGGGTCATCTTTCGGGGGCGACCGATTACTTTGAAGGGGATAGCACTTTCCGTTATAACGGAGAAGCCTGGAACGATTTCGATGAGGACTTCTATACGACCGATGCCAATGTGGACTACTCCATTAAATTCCTGGAGGAAGCTCTGGGCACGGGCAAACCTTTTTTTCACTACATCGCCTTTAATGCTCCCCACTATCCGCTCCAGGCCCCAAGGGAAGACGTGGAGCGCTACATGGGCAGCTACGATGCCGGTTGGGACCGGATACGAGCCGAGCGTTTCAGCAGACAACAGGAGTTGGGGATATTTTCGCCGGCCGATGTGCTGCCTCCCTTACCCGGGCATATGACAGCCTGGGATGAACTCACGGGTGAGCAACAGGAGTTTGAAAGTTTTCGCATGGCTGTTTATGCTGCGATGGTCGACCGCCTGGATCGGAACATCGGAAGACTGCTTGAATTCCTGGAGGAAAAGGGTGCTATGGAAAATACCCTGCTCATGATCTGTTCCGACAACGGGGCCTGTCCCTTTGAAAGGAGCCGGAATTTGCAGGTGCCACCCTGGGAAGGTGGTTCATTCCTGCTCCACGATGCAAGCTGGCCAACTGTATGCAATACCCCGCTTAGGCACTATAAACAAACCCAGCATGAGGGCGGAATCTCTTCGCCCCTGATCGTTCACTGGCCCCGCAAGCTTAAAACCCCTGGGGCCCTGGAGCGAAGTCCCGGCCACCTGGTGGATATCATGGCTACCTGCCTGGATGTGACAGGAGCTTCATATCCGGCCCGGGAAGGGCTGCAGCCCCTGCAGGGATTGTCTCTGGCCCCCCTTATTTATGGCGAAACAAGAGAGGATCATGAAGATCTTTATTTTGTTTTTCGGAATTGCCGGGCACTCAGGCGGGGTGACTGGAAGGCAGTCAGTTTTTATGGTAGTCGTTGGGAGTTGTATGACCTGGCGGAGGACCGTTTCGAGCAGCACGACCTGGCCTCTGAATACCCTGAACTTGTGAATGAGCTTGCGGGGCGTTGGTACGAAATGGCTGAAGAAACTGACCTGCTTCCTGAGAAAAAGAGGGCTCCTGTGAGTGATCAGCCGGCATCCAACAGTCACCGTGAGTGGCACAGGCCGGAGCTGACAGAATCATGGTTACCATATTGAGACCGGTGGGAAATGTATATCTTCACAAGACGAAACCTGCATTCATGAAATCCTTCCTGCGTGCACCATCACTTTTACTCATCTTAGCACTTTTGCTTATGTCTGTTCATGTTCAGGGACAGCTAGGAGGAAAGGCCGGACGCATTGAGGGCAAGGCCAAGTTCATGCCTATTCCCTATTTGAACTACGACCGTTCAATGGGTTTTGCCATCGGAGCAGTTCCCTTACTGATGTTTAACCCGGTGGAAAAGGATACCATATCCCCTTCCTCGCTGGTGGGAGGCGTTTTCACCTATTCTACCAACAAAACCTGGTTCACCATGGGATTCGGTATGTTTTTCCTGGATGAGGATAACTGGAGAATTACCACTGCGGGAGGGCTGGGGAGCATAAACTTTCAGTTTTATATGGATGGATTGGTAGGGGGATGGATTCCCTACAACAGTGAAGCCAAGTTCTTCATGCTTAAGGTTGAACGGAGAATCTATAAAAAGTTTTACGGAGGCTTGAGTTATATTTTTGCCGATGTAATAACTTCTTTGGAGGATTATCCAGTGGCGGATTCTTTGACACTTCATGGCCTGGGACTGAATCTCTCACTGGATCTTCGTGATAATCCGCACTATCCCAGGAGCGGATCCCTCACTGAGATCAAATACAATGCCTTTCCCGAGTTTTTTGGAAATGAAGCGACTTCTCAAAAAATTGAGCTGAGTACCAATCACTACTTTTCCACCAGGCAGGATAAGGATGTTGTGGCGGCCCGGTTCTATGCCGGGCTTGGTTTGGGCGAGCTTAGCTTCGCCCAGCAGTTTATTGTCAATAACAAGGATATTCGTGGTTATACCCAGGGAGCCTTTCGGGGGGACTATCTGTTTGCCCTGCAGGGAGAATACAGGTGGAATTTTCATGAAAGGTGGGGAGCTATCGCTTACGGGGGAGTTGCGACAGTATTCGAAGCCATTAATGAAAGCGACAATGGGAAACTCTTACCCGGAGCAGGAACAGGAATCCGTTTCAGGGCTTTCCCTGAGACCAATTTCTCGGTGGGCTTAGATGTTGCTGTAGGAATCGAAGACTGGGGTATTTATTTCCAGATCGGGGAGGTATTTTAAACTAAATCCTGATCCCCATGACCAGGATGTCATCAATCTGTTCCATTTCTTTTTTCCACTCATCGAAACTGGCCTCCAGTTGTTTCTTTTGATCCTCCATCGACAATGGCTGTATATCAAGGAGCAGGTTCTTGAAATTCTTACTCAGGAATTTTTTGCTTTTTGCACCACCTTTCTGATCGACAAAGCCATCGGAAAACATATAAAGTGAATCCCCCGTCTTCAATTGAACCGTACTGGTAATGAATGCAGTCTCCATGGAATGAATGGCAATGGGTTGTTTGTCGCCTTTTACTTCAAAAAGTTGGTGGCCCCTGCTTTCCATGGAAAAATAAGAGGCCAGCGTCTTTTCGGCTTCCTGTGTTTTATCCCTGATGATATAAAGGGGATTATAGGCCCCGGCATATTTGAGTTCTAATTTTTTTGTATCGATAACGGCAAGGGCAATGTCCATCCCATCTTTTTGTTCCTTATTTTTTCCTTCCTGGGCAAGGGTTTCTTTCACTTTCGTCCTTAATTGATTCAGGGTTTCCCCTGGTAGGTCGAAATCGCTTTTCCCAACTTGTTCGTTTAGCAGGGTGATCCCCAGCATGCTCATAAAACCGCCTGGCACTCCGTGACCGGTACAGTCGGCCACAACAATGATCAGATGATCCCCCATCTTTTTGATCCAGTAGAAATCCCCGCTAACAACATCTTTGGGTTTAAACAGAACAAAATACTCCGGCATTACCCTGGCCATGTATTCCTGTTGGGGAAGGACCGCTGCCTGAATCCTCTCGGCATAGTGAATGCTGTCTGTAATCTTCGTTTTCTGTGCCACTACCATGTCTTTCTGTAGCTGCAGTTGATCCCTCTGGGCTTCAATCTCATCCCTCTGGGCTTCAATCTCTTCTTTTTGTTCATTGATCTCCATGGTTCTCTCCTGAACCTTCTGTTCCAGTTCACGAGTGACCTTGGTATTCAGCTTTTCATTCTCTTCCAGTTGCTCAATGACCTGGTCCTGGGCAAGCTTTTTCTCCCGCTCATCCAGCTTCATCTTACGGGCCAGACCCATGGAGAACAGTAGAAATTGAAAAACCGAGGCGATATAGACAGCTGAAATCAGGATCAGGCTTGTGAAGGTAGGTGTGTAGATCTTATAAATAGTGAATTTGAATCCCGTGTTCTGGTAGGATAGGATGATGCATATTGCCAATAATACATTGGCAATCAGGATATACCATGCGGGTTTAAATCCTTCGCGTATTCGGAACACCGCTGGTAGAATCAGGATGAGCAAGGGGAATAAGACGCAGGAAATGATCCAGGAGAGGGCCGCAAATATTTTGAAATTTTCGGAAACTGATTCGGGAATTAGTTTAATGAGGACAAAGAGGCCGGCAGATAAAAGGATGAGGACAATCAAAAGCATAACACTTCTGTACCACCATATCTTGGATCCTTTCAAATCCAGGTAGGAAGATCCAAGTAGCAGAAAGAAGATGGCTACAACTGAGTAGAGAAGGAAGTCATAGGAGTCCGAGATGGCCTCGTATGCCTGTATGTTTTTCCAGGAGTATTCTCCCGGGTAGCCTTCCAATATGAACAGGAGCAGTCCAAAGCTCAATATGTACAGGGAAAAGAAGACAAACTGTTTACGCTTTGTGGTAAAGAATAATATAAGGTAATAGAGTGAGATGATCAGCATCATCCCGTAAAAGGCAGAGAGGAGCATGCGCTCGACTCTGTCGTGATTGATAATAGTCTCCTGGGCGATCACTGAGATGGAAGGCATATCTAGCGGCTCGGAAGCATATAGCCTGGCATAGAAAGTTTGTTGACTGTCTTTGATCAGGTGCACCCTGACAGCCTTCCAGTTCTTATACACAAAATCTCTTTGCTCCTTGGGGATCAGCATTCCCGACCTTCTCTCAATCAACTCCCCCTCAGGAGTTAGCTCATAAAAATGGATGGAACTGGATGCTGGCAATTCCGGAAAATCAAACAGGTAGGTACGGTTTGAGGTGATTTTATTCCTGACCGAAATTTTTATCCAGATATTTTTCTGATTAAAATCGTGTTCATACTGGCTCTGAACTCCCTCCAAGGAAGAGGCTAGAGATGGGTCAAGGTCGATATGAAGTTCAAGGCCGTTTCTTAAGATCGTAAGGGAAGTATCAGAGGTCACCTTGTCCAGAACGGACATGCCAATGTGAGCATAATATTCCCCGTCCATTTCCTCTTGCAGGCTCAGAATTTGATCACCGGGCTGAAGTCCTTTCCCGGCGGCCAGGCTTCCTTCTTCTACCGAGTGGACCAGGCATTTGCTCGCCAGGGAACTGGTAAATATGCTTCTGGCTGAGTCCGATAAGATTTTTTGAATGTTCCACTCTTCCAGTGAATCCACCAGGTAGGTAAAATCATGATAGTTTATTTGATGTAAGCAGAGATCAAAGTTCAATGTAAAGGAAAGGGGAAAGGCTTCGCCTGCTCTTTTAATCTCCAGCCGGATTGAATCAGTGGCACTTCCCATCAATAGCTGCTTAAGTTCCCTGTTGGTGGTGCCCTTGCCTGATACTAGCGAATCATTGATTTTGAGGAGCTTGTCATTGTAGCGCAAACCTGCTATTTGGGCCGGGCTTTTTGGTAAAATCGAGCG
>JAOZLK010000287.1:0-977 GCA_029934875.1 Bacteroidales bacterium
TAATCACTTTATCTGTATTACATCAGCTGATTGCTTGGCCTGACACAAACATGGTCAATGCTGACATTGGGATCCTGGGTCACAGCATAAACAATCGCTTTGGCAATATCCTCCGGCATAAGGAATTTCACAGATTCAAGCATGGGTTCAAATGCAGAGAATACTTCCTGATCGGTGATCGTGCTCATCAGGTTTGTTTCCACACCACCCGGACGTATTGATGTAGCCCGGATATTATAAGGAACTGTAAGCTCCAAACGAATGCCTTCTGTAATAGCCTCCACCGCATACTTGGTGCCGCAATATACAGCTGCAGAAGGGAAAACGCTAATTCCGGCAATCGAGGAAATGTTTACAATATGGCCATTCTTCTGTTCCATCATCGCAGGCAACACTGCCGCAATGCTATTCACTACTCCCTTCACATTTACATCAATGGTCTGCTCCCATTCATCCTCATGTAAATTTTTCATAAAGGAGAGGGGCATGATCCCTGCATTATTAACCAGGATATCGATTTGTCCAAATTCATCCAGGGCTGCTTTGGCCACTTCTTTCATATCATTTCTCTTTGTAACATCAGCCTGGATTGAAATTGCCTTATGACCCTGGGACAACAATTCGGATTTAAGCTCATTTAGTTTATCAATAGATCGGGCAGAGAGGATAACAGCAAAACCTTCTTTTGCCAGAGCGTATGCTGTGGCTTTACCAATTCCGGAGGAAGCTCCTGTAATAATTGCAGTTTTCATAGTACTGATTTTTGTTTTGAAGTTGAATAATTCTTAAAATCACTGGAATTCAATAAGAGATTAATAACTAGCACTATAAGTTACAAAATAATACTGGGATTTACTAAGCTGGAGAGTTCCCACAATGAACCAGCACGACCATGGCCACAAGCAGTGTGGTACAGCATATAATTTGAAGATTTCTAATGAAAACCTCTGCTTCAGAAATCAAAGATCATTGATGGT
>JAOZLK010000287.1:987-6281 GCA_029934875.1 Bacteroidales bacterium
AAGGGATTCCCTCTTGCTCCTGTTCAGGTGATAGCACTGTTGCCCCGCTTGTCATGCTGACACTCTCTCCATCATTGAAAAAAGTTTGTTTAGTTCCAGACTTTACAAGGGAAAATATTTTTCGTGGATGTAAGGAAACCTTTCCTGTGATGAACTCCGGTCTGTTATAGTTGTATATATATTCATCGTAGAAATCCGGATCCTTCTGAGGCAGCACAAAAGGTTTGCTCGAATTTCCATTTTCATCAATGTGACTAAACCATAATTGTGAAAGATCGCCATCTTCTCTCTTACTTACAAACATTAGCCAGGATCCGCTATTGGACCAGGAAGGATAACTCTCTGTCATTGATGAGTTAATATCTGGTTTGATAATCTGCTTGCTTGTAGTATTGTACAGGTAAATGTCAGCCTCCCTGTTATTAATTGAGAAATATCCGTGATCTACACCAATAAATGAAATATATTTCCCTGAAGGAGAGACTCTTGGGAAAGTGATACTTTTTCCAAAATCAAGGTTATTAATCAAGGTGTCCGGCTCTTCAAATTTCCTCGATACTTCATCAAATCCTATGCTCAGAAGATCATATTTTGTATCTGTTAAGTCAGTCGAATAATCGATCTCTCTGGCACTTATAAAATATAGCAGTTTACCGTCAGGCGACCAGGTGGGAAGATTTTCCAAAGCCTTGGTTGAAAGTAAGTCCGGTCTTGTTACAGTTTTCTCATCAAGATCATAGAGTATAATGTCAGAGTGCTTATCATAAACGACCAGGTTTTTACCAATTTTTGATAAAAAACTCTGCTTCACGTCATTTACGGAAAAGGCAATGATGTTTCCATTGGGATGCCAGGATGCATATGCTCCTGCACCTCGTGTATGATCGCTTTTTGTATTAACAAAGTCCAGATCTTCTTCTGTTTTTATCAATGTGCCACCATAGGCTGCTCGCATATGAAATAACATTTCTTCAGGATTCCCCTTGTTGAAAGTATGACAATTCATGCAATTCTTATCCGTAAGATCGTTTGTCATAATAGGTCTTACCCTGAAGTCCTCCAATGATCTCTGATAAATACCCATTCTACTCCAATAAGTATGTACTGAGGTAATCTTTCGAAATGCTACATATCCATCTATTTCATCGCTGGCAATTGAATTTGATATATCTTCATATTTCTCCCAGGAATTATCCGCTAATTTTCGATAGACTTCATAAGTCAGGGTACCTCCTTTGTCTTCTGCCAGCAGTTTTTTCCATTTTGATTCTGGAATGAGAACTTTTCCTGTATTGGTGCTTAGCTTGATAGAGTTGCCTTTAGTGTTGACTATTTTAATAATAAATGCCTCGCCCTCGTTATTGATCCTGAAATTCAGAGGAGCTATATTCGGAGGGATGGTAATTGAAGTATAGTCAGGATAGATACTCAATTGTTCATTGGATGATGAAAACTCCTCTGGGGATGAACTGCAGGCAGCCAATAATGATATAAAAGGAAGAAAAAGTCTGAATAATATAGTTTGAGCTCTTTGCATTTGTTGCGCTTTACATTATTTGGCAGGGGGACTGCTAAACATCACATAGTACCAATAAGTGTGATTATACATTACCAGCTGACTCATTGCCTGCTCCTTACTGGAAGATGAGGGCCTCCTTCTCATGTAATCCTGAAATTCATTCCTTGTCTCGCTATCAATGATAAACCCACATAAATCCACATTTTTCTCCTGCGTCTTTGCCAAATAAATCAATACTGCTTCTTCAATTGCCCTGGGTAGTTTTTTATAAGCAAATCGGCGGAAGTCAGGCAGATGTTTAATGATTTTCCCTACCTCGCGCTTTAACAAATTAGCTGCCATCAGATACTCAAATGCAATATGGTTGTTTGGGTTTTGTTTATAAAAATTTGACAGATTTCTATATGGAACTTTTGGATTAGCAAAGAAGGTATATTCAGGATTATTCCTTATAAGTGATTGAATTTGTGGATCTTTAGGCAGCTTGCCCTCTTCGATCAAAGTGGAGATGGAATCGCTCCATTCCCTGTGAAGTCCTGATTTTGATAATACTTCATTGTATTTTTGTGCTGTTCTCTCACTACCAATAGCACTATAGGTCATCACCATTCTTTTCAAAATTATCGGATGACGCACGAATGCTGAATGGGCTTCATTTGACCAGTGTCTGGCCTCATTTGCAAATCCCAAATCATAATAGAAATCTGACAGGATTAGTCCTGTTCTACTTGCGCTAATATCTTCAATGAAAATCCCCTTTTCTCCAAATAGTTGAGGATATCTGAACAAATAATCCAATAACATTCCCTTAAAATACAGGGCCCTGTTTACCTGGTATTGCACAAGTCTGTTACTGCAAAGTTCATAATCCCCTAATTCAAGAACTTCCTGCCAGTCATCGTTAAAACTTGCCTGCTCAATTTGCACTTCACTTCTGCTTACTGTATCGATGCTGGTCCATGAAGTATAGACCAGGATCATCAAAACTGCTATGATTCCAATTCTATTTACGATTCTGTGTTTTGATTGACTTATTCCGGAGAGCAGAGGTTTTAATCCTTCAAATAGTACAAGTAAAATGGAAGGAATCAAGAGCCCGATAAAAAAAACTCCGGGTACTCCATTTTTTATCTCCAGTTCAAAGGGGCCGGTCAATGATGACCATAGAGTTAAACCTTTGTTAATCAATAAATAAGCAATCGGTATTATGAATAATAAGGGAAGAACATAGGCCAAATTGACTAATTTTCGTGACAGTACGATATCGATAATACACACCTGGATCAACACATAAAGTCCAACAGGACCTGCAATCAAGTATGATATGATACCATAGAAGCCGAAGTATAGTATATAAATAACAATGTTCTTAGGTTTATAAAAGGAAGCGCCAGCTCCTATCAATAATCCCAAAACCAAACTTACCAGAAGGCCAAGAGGCAAAAAATAGTATGCAAGAATAAGATATATCGGTATAAGAGCAGCAAGAAGTAGAGAAGAATAAAGTACTTGTTTATCATACTGCTTCAAAATACGCCCCAGAGAAAAGTATACTGCCAATACCAGGATTGCAGCCCCGAAAATCCCCCCGATGGAATAAGTATACAACTCCGAAAGTTTGACTGCAAGAAAGTCCGAGACTCCTCCCGGGTAAGATAGATACTCTCCAAAAGTTAATGCTATTGTTTGCTGCCAGTAATAAATCAACTCAAGATTAATCCGATCGGTATAGAAGAACAGATACAGGACGGAAAGAACAAGTCCTGAATATTTGAAAATTTTCATTAGCTATAAAAGTATTATTATTCTTTGAATAACTGCTAAATATACAGCGGTCCGTCTTTGGGCAGGCCCTGTAATCCGATCCTTCTTTATCCATCCCAAAAGCAGACCAGGCACTGGGTCTGAAGATCTGTTCATCAGGAACATTATGCATACGAACAGGTAGGTAACATTGATTTGGGATTGTCAATCAACTCTGGCTACAGGTGGTCAAGGGCATTAGTTTTTCCAGGAGAGACTGATAGCTTCATATTTAGTATAATACCGTCAAATACTTCATGCTTCTCAGGCAAATTTAAGCAGCAGCATGACCATGGCCACGATTAGTGTGGTAGTATATATAATTTGTACCACTTAACTAACTCGATTATACCACCATAAATTCCTTGTCACCAATACCGAAATATATCTAACGAGGCTCTTGTTAGGTGTGGGGTGATTTAATAATACCGGGTCTTACATATCCGGAAGGAAGGGATTCTGTTTTGTGGGTTAACATTTATTCAGGACGATTGTTATAATGCTAATCTGGTTCTTCCTTACTTATATTTAATTCCTCAACCCAAAGTATTATGAAAAAGTTTGTTCTGATTCTTACATTATTAGCAATGGTGTTAAATACCTGGTCGCAAGACATAAGTTCCACATTGGATTCGATTCTCAATTATTCATTCTCTTCATTAAATGATTCAACATTGAATAACAAAACAGCATACTCTTATGATGCTGATGGGAATCGGACATTACAAGCATCATATAATTGGGACTCAAACCTGAACGATTGGATTGGCAGTAATAAAATTGAATATTCTTTTGATGCTGGTGGGAATCGGACATTACAAGCATCATATAATTGGGACTCAAAGCTAAACGATTGGGTAATTTCTTCTAAATATGAAAATTCTTATGATGCTGATGGAAATCAGATATTATCGGTATTTTATAATTGGGACTCAAACCTGAACGATTGGGTAATTTCTTCTAAGTATGAATCTTATTTTGATGCTGATGGGAATCTGACAACATCGATAATTTATATTTGGGACACAAACCTGAACGATTGGGCGATTTTTTCTAAGAATGAATATTTTTTTGATGCTGATGGGTATAGGACAGTACAAGAAAAATATAATTGGGACTCAAACCTGAACGATTGGCTTAGCATTATTAAAAGTGAATATTCTTATAATGCTGATGGGAATCTGACATTTCAAGCACAATATGATTGGGACTCAAACCTGAACGATTGGGTGATTTCTTTTAAGTCTGAATCTTCTTATGATGCTGATGGGAATCTGACATTACAAGCAGCATCTATTTGGGACTCAAACCTGAACGATTGGCTTGCCATTAATAAAAGTGAATATTCTAATGATGCTGATGGGTATCCGACATTTAGTACATATTATAGATGGGATTCAAATACTAATGATTATGTTCTTAATGCTAAAACTTACTATTATTTTAATTCTCCCCTTACCAGTACCCATGATTTCTTTTACAATCATGAAATCAAAATTTACCCTAACCCTGTAAGTGAGATTCTTTATATTTCATCACCACAAGAATTTCAGACAGAGATTTTCGATATGATGGGAAGAAAAATGTTGTCAACAAATCAGAATGAAATTATTTTATCTCAGTTGCAAGATGGAGCATATTTTCTTCGAATTACAGACTCTGATGGTAATATCTTAAAAATTGAAAGGATAATTAAAGAGTAAGCTGAACAGTTAAAGCAGACCTCAAACCTATACTACCGTCAAGTACTTCATACTTACTTATGCAAATTTAAGCACCAGCATGACCATGGCCACGATCAGTGTGGCAAAGATTACGCCTCTGGCTGAAAACGACCGATTGGTCCATATAAAGAGGAAAAAAAGTAAAAGATTGGGAATGACAGAAAGAGAAATCAACTTGCTCAGGGCACCAATCCTCTGAAGGGATGAAAGGAACTCTCCCAGTCCTACCTCGTAGCGGACCTGCCATA
>JAOZLK010000014.1 GCA_029934875.1 Bacteroidales bacterium
ACTGAATGCCTTAACTGCCGACTCATTCAGAATCAGGGCGGTAGAATCAGTTGGAATGCCCTCTTCGAACCACCTTCCTTCAACAAGCTCCAGATTATAAGCCTCCTTGAAATGCCAGTCGGCCCAAATATTATTTATGGCATGTGTTTCACCTGATTCAGCACCCTCCGGAAGGTAGGCATTATCGCCGATCAATCCCCCGGGAACTGCGCTGGAGTAAGTGGCATTAAGAATCGAAGGATTCTTTAAAAGCTCCTGCCTGAATGCTTCAAGCTGGTTATCAAGCACATAGGCCCTGTCAATAACTACAAGGTTCTCCTTATCAAATCCCAAATCCTTTACCTGCAGGTAATTCATCTGACTGTTTACAATCAAAGTGCAGATAAACAGTACAATGGTTACAATGAACTGGAAGGTCACCAGCAGCTTCCTCAATCCGGCTCCTCTGCTACCCCGCATAGCCCCGCTCTTCAAAACATCCACAGGTTTGAAGGATGAGAGAAAAATGGCAGGATAAGATCCCGAGCTAAACCCAACAAAAAGCCCGATTAGTAGAAGCCCGGTGAATAATCTCCACCCCCCTATTGAATTCAATTTCAGATTTTTATCGGCAAGATTATTAAAGGCTGGCAGGAAAAGTTCGACCAGCACTATGGCCAGTACCAGGGCCAGTAAAGTAATAAGGAAGGACTCCGCCAGGAATTGCCAGATAAGGCGTCGCTTCTCCGCCCCTGCCACCTTTCGGATTCCCACTTCGGTGGCTCGCTTAGCACCGCTTGCTGTGGCGAGGTTCATAAAATTGATGGAGGCAATGATAATCAGGAAGATAGCGATGACTGAAAACATTACAACCGATGACTGGCTTCCTCCGGGATTGATCTCAAACTGCAGGTCAGATCTTAAATGGATATGCTTAAGCGGCTGAAGGAAATAGCCATAGCTATTTCCTGAGCTAAAAAACTCCTCCATGGTAAGCCCAAGAATCTCCTCCAGTTCAGCCCCCATGTGTTGAGCAAGCAAATCGGGAAACCTGGATTCGACCATATCCGGATCAGAACCCTTTATGAGCCTGATATAAGTATAGTTGTTGTTTCCCAGCCATTGGTCCACATCAGCCACATGGATGGAGGTCATGGATCCCAGCATATTAAACCGGAAATGTGAATTCTCCGGGAAAGCCTTCACCACGCCGCTGATCTCATATTGTGTCTCCCTCTCCCCTACAATGAGCATTTTCCCCACAGGATCTTCCTCCCCGAAGTATTTTCTGGCAATTTCCCCGGTAAGAACGATGGTATTGGGTCGGTTTAGCAATCCGGCAGGATCGCCGGAAAGCACAGAGGCGGTAAATACATTAAAGAAGGTGGAGTCGGCATAATAGAAATCCTCTTCGATAAAAACCTGATCACCGAATCTTACCACCGGGTCGCCATCAAAGGTGTAGAGCCTTGCAGATTCCTCGACTTCAGGGTAATCGGACTTCAGGGTTGCGCCCATAGGCGCATTGGATAGAGCTGCCTCAATTTCATTTCCCTGGATCTTTCCACGGATGCAGATCCGGTAAATCTCATCAAAGTGTTCATTGTGACGATCATAACTCAGCTCGTCAAGAACGAAGAGCAGGATAATAACAGAACTTGCTATACCAATTGCAAGTCCCAGGAGGTTAATCAGGAAATAGACTTTATTGCGCCAGGCATTGCGAAGGGCAATAAGCAGATAATTAAGTATCATAGACAGCTCAAATTAACACGGGCTATCTCATTAGGGTTTGTGGTTATTCAGGAATGTTTCCTAAATTGGATTCCAAAATAGTCATTTTCGATAATAAATGCTTCAAATCTTTTTAAATGATACGAAATGTTTCTCTGCTAAGGGCTTTGATGGCTGCAATATTCATATTTGCAGCAAGCGATTCTCATACCTGTACCATCATAGCTGTAGGTAAAAAGGCATCAGCCGACGGATCAGTGATTATATCACACACCGATGCCGGGGCCGACAGCCGCATCAGGGTGGTGCATGGACAGAGCTTCAAGAGAGGTGAAATGGCACCTGTATACTGGGGCATCCAGGATATTCACAGGCCCCTGGACGATTTCGGAGATGTTTTAGGGGAAATTCCCCAAGTGGAGCGAACATATACCTACTTTCATTCGGCCTATCCCCATATGAATGAGCACCAGCTGGCCATTGCTGAGAGCACCACCAGTCAGCGAGAGGAGTTAAAAGTAGATAAGGCAGTCTGCAAACAAATCATGACTGTTGAGCAGGCACAGATGTTTTCCCTTCAGCGTTACACATCCGCACGGGAAGCTACTGCCTTCATTGGTCACCTCATGAGCAGTTATGGCTTCCTCCCCTCTTGCGTGGGAGAATCTGAAACACTGGTAGTGGGTGATACCAAGGAAATATGGATCATTGAGATCTTCTCCGTGGGATCTGACTGGGATCCTGAAAGTGGTGAGCCGGGTGCCATCTGGGTGGCGCAGCGGGTTCCGGACGACCATGCCCTGGTAGTGGCTAACTGGAGCATCATCAAGGAAGTGGATGAAACTGATACTGAGAACTTCATGTTCTCAAGTAATTATAAGCAATTCGCTGTTGATAAGGGGTGGTACGATCCCAATGGCAGCATGCCCTTCGTCTGGAATGAAGTTTATGCCCCCATACTTCGGGAATGGGCCACCAACCGCATGTGGTTATTCTACAGCACCTATGCTCCCGGCTATGCCGATTGGCCAGAAAGAAGTCTTGAGGATGGCCATATGATGGGCTATAACCAATACATTCAGTACGTTGAGCCCCTCTCCCTTTACCCCACATCGGTAAAAACCGAGCGAAAAATATCTGTACAGGATGTGATGGCCTTCCAGCGCTCAACCTTTGAAGGGACCATTTATGATAAAACTGAAGACTATGACTGGTTTGTACCCGACGGCAAGGGAGGAATGAAAAAAAGTCCGCTGGCAACACCTTTCCCCAGTAAGGATATGAGGGAACTACTGGATATCAATAACCGTAGAAATGTGGCGCGTCCCCAGGGATACTATGGAATGATTGCCCAACTCCGCAGCTGGCTCCCGGATCCCATTGGGGGTATTTACTGGGTTTTTCTTGATAATGCCTACACCAGCCCCTATGTACCCATCTATGCTGGTACACAGGAAACTGCCGAATGCTACAAGAATTTCGATCCCACCACCTACAGCTCCAAATCTGCCTGCTGGGCAATTGATTTTGTGGATAATCTGCTCTACCTGAAGTGGCAGGAGGCAGTAAAAGATGTCTGGGAAGTACGAAATCCTTACGAGGAAGCACTTTTTTCAGAGCGAGATTCAATTGACAATGAAGCGCTTGCATTATATCAAAAGAATGAGGAGAAGGCACTTGATTACCTCACAAACTACTCAAAGGAAAAAATGGAAACAGTACTTGAGATGTACAATGGCTTGCACGATAAATTGATTGTTAAATACAGTAACAGCAGGTAATACAGTACTCAGGTGAAAGTACTTAGTACTCAGTACTGGGTACTTATAACTTACTACTACTGAGAACTGTGTACTGTGTACTGAGAACTGTGTATTGAATGAATAAACTGATCCGGATCATTCTGTGCCATGAATGCGGGGCTTCCTTTGAGCGGGACCTTTGCTATCGGTCCTGTGGAAACTGTTTTGCCTGCACCAGTTGCGAGATATACACCTGTCCGGGATGTGGCATAGAGATAGTTGTACAACCAAAAAAGGAACACATTGACCCTCAAAAATTTTATGAATAGCTGCCACCCTCTTACACATTAAAACACGTCATGAATAAATACCATTACAGTTTGGCCATTCTCTTTTTATCTGTTGCAATGTATGCTCAGCATGAGGTTGGCACTGAAACATCACGAATGCGTTTGGCCTCCTGCCAGTTCCCGGTTTCTGATCAGATCATCGAGAACGCAGGATGGATTATAAAGCAGATGGTTGAAGCAGCCGATTCAGGGGCACATGTAGCACATTTTCCCGAGTGTGCACTGTCTGGATACCCGGGCGTAGATATGGAATCCCTGGAGGGGTTTGACTGGCCGGCATTAAGGTTCTGGACCGATTCAATTGTGAACATGGCAAAAGAGCTGAATATATGGGTGATCCTGGGTTCCATCCATGAATTGGGAGAGGGGTTCAAGCCCATGAATTGCCTTTATGTGATTAATCCGGATGGGAAGATCAAGGAGAGGTACGACAAACGATTCTGTACAAAAGGTGACCTTGAGCATTTCTCAGCCGGTGAGCATTTCTCGGTCGTGAATATCCAGGGAATAAAATGTGGATTTCTAATCTGCTTTGATGTGAGATTTCCTGAATTGTACCGGGAATATAAAAAAATGGAAGTGGATTTTATATTCCAATCTTTCTACAACGCCCGCCAGAAACCTGGGGGAATCCATCCTAAAATCATGCCGGTGACTGCCCGGACCAGGGCTGCTACCAACCATTTCTACATGTCAATAAGCAATTCGTCAAGCCCCAGCAGCTGGCCCTGTCATTTTATTACACCCGATGGGCTGATAGGTGGAACAATAGAAGCGGACAAGCCTGGCATCCTGCTGTCAGACGTTCTTCTTTCTGATGAATATTACGATGCCAGCAGGCGCTACAGGAAAAACGCTATGGAAGGCAAGCTATCATCCGGGGACGCACCCGGGCATCCCAGGTATTCAGACCGAAAGTCATTTTGATGAACAACTATCTGGGTGAAATAGCCGCGCTTCTAACTGCGGTATGCTGGACTGTAACTGCAATGGCTTTTGAATCAGCAGGGAAACGTGTGGGAGCCCTCTCCCTGAACCTGATTCGCCTGGTCATTGGTCTGGTTTTCCTTTCCATATATAATACCATTGTAAATGGTGAGTTTTTTCCCACTGCCACAAATTACCAGTGGTTCTGGCTCGCCCTTTCCGGTCTCATAGGCTTTGTCCTGGGCGATCTCTTTCTTTTCCGTGCTTTTATCATGATCGGAGCTCGTATTTCCATGCTCCTAATGGCACTGGTACCCCCAATTGCAGCACTCATCGGCTGGATCACGCTTGGGGAAAAGCTTTCAGGAATGGAATTTCTGGGGATGGGGATCACCCTTTCGGGAATTGTGCTGGTCATGTCTTCCAAGCTGGAAATTAATAAAGGGCCTTTGGGCAAATCACTTAAGATAGGACCATTGCTACTTGGTAGCTTACTTGCCCTGGGAGGAGCTGTCGGACAGGCAGCCGGACTGGTTCTCAGTAAGAAAGGGATGCAGGATATGGATCCCTTTTCTGCCACACAGATCAGGATTATGACAGGGGTGCTTGGCTTCGCCATAGTCATCACCATTTTTAAAAGATGGAAGTATCTCTTCGGAGCTCTTAAAGACCTGAAAGCCATGAAGTTCATGACCCTTGGCTCATTCACTGGCCCCTTCCTTGGAGTAAGCTTGTCACTACTGGCTGTTCAACATACCGATACGGGAGTTGCCGCCACCCTGATGGCCCTGACGCCAGTGATGATCATCCCTCCTGCCATTTTGATGAAAAAAGAGAAAATAAGCGCAATTGAAATTATAGGAGCCCTGGTATCGGTGAGTGGTGTTGCCCTCTTCTTCCTGTAATCAGCTCAAGCTGTCATTCCCGTTACCCTTCTCCCGCTGATGAATCCGCTGCTTTCCCTCGGTATGCATATGCAGAAGGTTTGAGATTAAAATCACCATAGAAGTCAGGCCGGCCAATGCAAGTACGTAAACCAGCACTACACCATATGGGACGAGGAAATAGAACACCAGAATGATCAAAGTGACCCATACACCTGCACACCAGGGGCATGTGATGATGGCATGCACAGTGCCAATTACATAGAGGTCTTCCCTCTTTTTCAGCGCATTACGAAGGTATTTAAATATCTTTTCAAACACCAGAATACGGGTCATCCTGTATGATGCGAGGATGATGACTGCAGCTTCTTTCAGGCTAAGTTCCCGGATATCCACCCCTTTTTGCTCCAGCAGGTAGCCCACAAAGGCAACTACACCAAAAAAGAAGAAGACCGACCAGAAATTCCAGGCCTGGTGTTTGCGTTCATTCATCATAGCTAATAGACGTTGATCATTTGCCAATATACAAAACTATTCTTTTATAGGAATTTTTGACATGGCCCTCTCGGTCATCGCTGTAATGGTAAGAGAAGGATTCACACCCGGATTAGCCGATACCGCACTTCCGTCGCACACATACAGGTTTTCATATCCGAATACCTTATGATTCTTGTCAATTACACCCGTTTCAATATTCTTGCCTATTACAGATCCGCCAAGGATATGAGCTGTGAGAGGAGTGCCAAGCAGGGCCTCTGATACCATCACAAAGGGAGTTCCATCTACCTCCCGGGCGGTAGCATCTGCAAGCTGTCGTGCCAGTGGCATAAAGGCCGAAGGAGCAGGTCCGGAGGAGAGCACACTCCTCATATTAAGCAGGCCCCGTTTAAGCTTCAGGGTGCTATCAATGTGTTGCATAAAGAGCAGGATGACCGACTCTTTGGCAAAATCCTTAGAGAACCAGACCCGAAACCATTTACCTGGCCCGCTTATGAAGCTCCATATGAGTTTAAGGATGCGACCTGCCATGGTTTTACCATGGGTGAGTGGAACACCCAGTAATTTCCAGAATCCTGAACCACTTCCATAACGTACCGGTTCCAGGTGGGTATCCTTGTCCGGTGGAAAGATAGAACCAATAGCCACTCCCTTCGAAAAATCCTTCTCCTGCTTGCGCGAGTGCACCAGGGCCAGGCTCTCATTGTTGGTCCTGATCCCTGCTCCTGCCATATCACTTATATGCGGAAGGTAACGACCTTTCATATTTAGCAAAAGTCTTACTGTTCCCAGGACTCCCCCGGAGAGTACCACACCCCCAGAGCTCAGGTAGCGCTTGCGCTTTATTAGTCCTGAAGACTCTTTGAGCAACAGCCGATAGCCTTCTTCACCATTTGAATTTCCGGCTGGTTTAATTCGAACTACCTTGTGTTCTGCAAGTATTTCCGCACCTTTCCGCTCGGCCAGGTAGAGGTAATTCTTATCCAGGGTATTTTTAGCATTGTTCCTGCAGCCGGTCATGCACGATCCGCAAAAATTACAACCAGAACGTCTTGGTCCTTCCCCATCAAAGTAGGGGTCGGCTACTTCCTGCTCAGGCTCACCAAAAAATACCGCCACCCGGGTGGGCTCGAAGAGCTTCGATTTCCCAAATTCGGTAGCCACTGCCAGCAAGGCTTCATCCGAATCATATAATCCCGGGTTATCTGTGGCGCCCAGCATTCTCTCCGCCTCCTTGTAATGAGGGGACAGCTCTTTTTCCCAATCAGCCAGGCCCGCCCAACTACCTGTATTAAAAAAGGTTTCCCTGGGTCTTGGAAGGGTATTGGCATACATCAGTGATCCTCCTCCCACACCTACCCCACTCAAGATTCCCACATGACGCATGATGGTCATTTTAAAAATCCCCTTGAAACGAAATATGGGCAGCCATAGCCATTTGCGAAGGTTCCAGTTGGTTTCTGGAAATTGGCCGGATTCCCACCTCTTTCCCTTTTCAATAACCAGGACCTTGTATCCCTTTTCAGAAAGCCTTAAAGCTGAGACCGATCCACCAAATCCAGATCCCACAATGATGTAGTCATAATCATAATGCATGCCCGAATATATACAGAATTAAGTAAATTGCACTTGTATCAGACATCATGTATTCAAAGGAAAAATCAAAACAGCTCAGAGAGGAGTTCTGGAATCAATTCAAGACCCTCTCAATCAGAAGGCGTAAAGCCAAGAGCCTGCCTGGAGACTGGCTTCTGAACAATACCGGTGTGAAGGCTCTAAATCTTCGCTTTCATGTGGACAGGGATGTTGCCCAGGTGGGCATCGATCTGGAAACCAGGAATATGGATAAGCGCATAGAGCTGTTCGAGAAACTGGAATCTGTAAAAAAGGTACTTGAGGAGGCGATGAAGTCACCCATGATATGGGAATTGGATTATATCCGGGAAAACGGCAAATCGGTGAGCCGTATTTATATTCAAAAGGAAGGAGTCGACATATACAATGATAAAACCTGGCCGGTGACGCACCAGTTTATGTATGATAACATGATGAAACTGGAAGCCTTCTATCGTGAATACAGAGATTTCTTCAAATATAGTTAATCACCTGATAATGAAATGGTAATAAACTGTCTGAGATTTTCAATTCTGTTTTCAATCATGCTCCTTCCCTATTCTAAGGGAGATGCCCAGGAGCTGAAAGCCCCTGTAAACAGGGAACCTGCATTTGCCGGCTCATTTTATCCGGCACAAAAATCTGTTCTTGAAGCCCAGTTGCAATCGCTCTTTGCAGCCGCGAAACCAATAGAAATTGAGGGAAAGGTGCAAACACTTATCGTACCTCATGCAGGTTATGATTATTCCGGAATAGTGGCTGCATCTGGCTATAAGACCATAGCTGGGGATACCCATTACGAAAATATATTTATTATCGCCTCATCTCACAGGGAACAATTTAATGGTGTATCGATCTATTCGGCCGGAAACTATGTGACTCCATTGGGTGAGGCAAAGGTAAACCGGGAAGTTGCACAGGCACTTATTAAAGGGAATAGCAACTTCAAGTACCTCCCTGAAGCGCACGACCGTGAGCATAGTATTGAGGTGCAAATACCGTATCTGCAGTACCATTTCGATGAGCTTCCTCCCATTATTCCACTTGTGATGGGTTCTTCCTCCCTCACAGCAGCCCGTGATCTTGCTGCTGCCCTCTTGCCTTGGTTCACACCGGAAAATCTCTTTATTATCAGCTCGGACTTCTCCCACTATCCATCATACAAGGATGCTATTCGAATCGATAAAATCAGCGGAGATGCCATTCTTACAAAGGATCCGGAGATCTTCTATAGTGCGCTCAGAAGCAGCAGTAAACAATCTGTATCAAACCTCTCAACACCCAGTTGTGGGTGGAGTTCCATCATGTGCATGCTCTATATGGCCAACCGGGCAGAGCATCTTGAACTTTCCCCGGTACTTTATCGCAATTCGGGAGATTCAGATATCGGAGATAAGGATCGGGTGGTGGGATACTGGGCCATTGCCGGCTCTGAAAAGCAAGCTGAGCAGCAGGCCTTTCACTTATTAGATCAGGAAAAAGAATCACTCCTGGAAATATCCCGTTCCACCCTTGAATCGTTTATAAAAACTGGGGCCCTGACCGATATCACACCGGGCAGCCTCTCTCCTGCCCTGAAGGTACCGGCTGGTGCTTTTGTAAGCCTGTATATGGGTGGAAGGTTGAGAGGATGCATTGGAAGTTTCTCCCCAACAGACCCCCTTTACGCAGTGGTGGAATCAATGACCCTGGCTGCAGCCCTGAAGGATAGCCGTTTTGTTCCAGTGGAAGAGCCTGAACTTGAATATATTGACATCGAAATCTCTGTGCTGACGCCCTTACAGAAAATCAGCTCCATCGATGAATTTGATCTTGGCAAACATGGTATTTACATGATCAAGGATGGCCAGTCCGGTACCTTCCTGCCCCAGGTTGCAGATGATTCCGGGTGGAATACGGAGGAGTTCCTGGGTCACTGTGCAAGAGATAAGGCAGGTCTTGGCTGGGATGGCTGGAAGGAGGCAGATCTTTATATATACGAAGCTATTATTTTTAGTGAAAAAAGAAAGAGATGAGCCCTGGCCCTTATCACTTGCTCTCCCTGGGGACCTTGTTGCTGCTGTCCTATTTCATAAGCCTGCTGATGCATCGCCTTCAGCTTGTATCTCGCCTGAACCACCGGAAGATCTGGAACACCCTGCTTTTGCTATTTTTCCTTTCCACCGCAGTGCTGGGATTACTCCTTGTTTTAAAAGTTAACTACAAACTCAATTTTTCCTGGATTGAGGAAGCTATGCAATGGCATGTGGATAGCGGTATCGGATTCAGCCTGATAGCAATTTTTCACCTCCTCTGGCACATCCCTTATTACCTCCGGAAACGGGGAATTTCCAATGAAAAACAAGCAGACACTTACCTGGATTCCTCCCTGAGCTATAGCAGATTTCAAAGCATTTTTCTGTTCATCCTGCTTGGCTACATTAGTATTATGGCCCAGCTGGTATTGCTCAGAGAGTTTCTCAAAAGCTTTCATGGAAACGAACTGGTGATAGGAATTTTCCTGGCATTCTGGATGATCCTCACTGCCCTGGGAGCCAACCTTGGATCCAAATACAGCATTAAGCTAAGGCCCCGTCTGATCTCACTTCTGCTGGTAACTATGAGCGGACTCCCCATGCTGATTTACCTGCTTCTTATCCTGGTGAACAGGTTCCTTTTTCTGCCTGGATTGCAACCTGGAATACTTGATACGCTCATCTGCATTTTACTTCTGGCAGCCCCTTTTACCATGCTATCCGGATTTCTGTTCGGATATGTTTCACGATCGGCGAAGAATGAAAAACGGACCTCCCCCTACATGCTGGATGCTCTTGGATCGGTGGCAGGTGGTATCCTTTTTGCCGCCCTTCTTGTACACCTGCTAAACAATTTACAGGTCCTTACACTACTGTTTCTGAGCTCATCGGCAGGAATTGTACTTGTATACCACTTCCCGCTCAAATCTTCTCTAAGATGGATGCTCCTCCTTGGAGCTGCTCTACTTTTTATTCTGTCACTGGTCCCGGGGCTGCAAAATGAGCTTGAGGAAATAAGATTCAGAAATGAAGAGCTTATTATAAGCAGGGATACTCCCTATGGAAACCTTAGCTTCACCGAAGCCAATGAACAGCTTTGTGGCTATATGGATGGAAATCCGGTGATCACCTCCTCCGACCTCACTGTAGCCGAGGAGTCTGTTCATTTCCCAGCCCTGCAGCTTCATAAACCCGAATCCTTCCTGCTTTTGGGAGGGGGGTTATCCGGCCATATATCCGAAGCTGCAAAATACAACCCGGATGTAATCGACTACTGCGAAGCAGATCCATGGATTTATCGCCTGGGGCAAAGTCTGATTGAAGAAACCAGCACTTACCCCTTTCGCTTCATCCCGGAGGATGGACGCAGCTGGCTGATGAGGAGTGGTGAAACGAAGTATGATGTTATAATTTCCTCTTTCCCGAATCCCCAGACCCTTGGATCGAACCGCTACTTCACACTGGAATTCTTCAGGCTGGTGAAGAAGCACCTTGCTCCCGGGGGAGTTTTCTGCATGCATCTGACCACGGCAGATTCGTATGTCAATGAGGAAGGGCTGCAGATTCTGGGCATCAACGATCGCAGCCTTCGGGAGGTCTTTCCCGAGGTGCTGATTGTTCCGGGAACTTCCACCTACTTCCTGGCGTCGGCTTACCCCCTTTCCCTGGATTTTCCAGCATTGCTCACCAGGGGAAAGATCTCCACCACCTATGTGCACTCCGACTACCTTGATGCTAATCACATGCGTTTCGACAGCGATCTCCTGGCCGGGCGAATACAGGAACGTGAATCGCCCATCAACAGCGACCTATGGCCCAGGCTATTTTTCGCTTCGCTTATGCGGCTTCAGTCTAAATCTGGAAAATACTCCATGGAAGTGGCAGGCATCCTTGCTGCATTGTTGTTTTTCTTTCTCATGATCCGCTATACACCCACTAAGCGGGCAATGTACGTCACTGGTTTTACAGGAGCAGGTATCCAGATCACCTTAATAATGGTAATGCAATCATTTTATGGATTTGCCTACATGGTGGCTCCCTTAATGATTACCCTGTTTATGTCGGGATTAGTCGCAGGTATCCTCACATCGCAGAGGCTTTGGAAAAGATCTTCTATGAATGGGATCACGGGGCTTGTTCTGATTATGGCACTGCTGTCACTGAGCGGTCTTTTGCTTCCTTTAATCGGAGATATGCATGACTTCCCCCTGGGTGGACAATTAGCCCTTGGAGTACTCAATTTCATGCCTGGGATGGTAGTTGGATGGGTCTATGCCATGGGAACTGAAAGTAAAAAAGAATCTAATCCCGGAATTATTGGTGCACTTTACAGTGCCGATCTGACGGGTGCGGCACTGGGCACCCTTATCCCTCCAATTTTTCTCCTCCCCTTGATTGGTATACGCAATACCTTTATATTGTTCTTCTGTATCAATCTCCTTACGGGTATCAGCCTGATGATAAAAGGGATAAAACCAGGGGGTAATGGATAAAAGAACATTTCTGAAGACTGGATTCTGTGGGGCAGCCTGCACATTGCTGGCCCCCGGAGAAGTGATGGCTACCCCTCCGGTGAAGCCGTGGAAGTGGAGCCGCGAGGCCATGTACCAGGTTGAGACTCCCAAAGGGGTCCGATGCCAGATTTGTCCCAATGAATGCACGTTAAAAGAGGGTGAACTGAGTGATTGTCACAACCGCAGGGTATATGATGGTAAACTCCACACGATCGCCTATGGCAATCCCTGTGCGGTCCATGTGGATCCCATTGAGAAGAAACCCCTTTACCACTTCCTCCCGGAATCGGACGCTTTTTCCATAGCAACTGCAGGTTGTAACCTTGCCTGTCTCAACTGCCAGAACTGGACCATCTCACAATCCTCTCCCGAGGAGACGCAAAATTATGACATGATGCCCGATCTGGTTGTGAGCCAGGCAGTAAAGTATAATTGCAAAAGCATTGCCTATACTTATTCGGAACCCATTACATGGTATGAATACGTATTTGACACCAGCCGGATTGCCCGTGAGCAAGGGATAAAGAACGTTTTGGTCTCAGCCGGATATATTCACAGGGAGCCACTGTTAAATTTGTGCTCAGTAATTGATGCAGCTAACATCGATCTTAAATCCATGGACAATTCAATTTACCTGAAACTCAATGCAGGGAAACTGGAACCGGTGCTGAATACTTTGAAGACCCTGAGGGATGAAGGCGTTTGGCTGGAAATTACCAACCTGGTTATTCCCTCGTGGACCGATGATCTGGATATGATCAAAAGGATGTGCGGCTGGCTTGCAGAAAATAATTTTAACGATACTCCCTTGCACTTTAGCAGGTTTCATCCGCAATACAAGCTGCAAAGATTGGCTGCTACACCTGTAAAAACACTTGAAGCAGCAAAAGCTATTGCAAAGGCTGAGGGACTAAAATTCTCCTATATTGGAAATGTTCCCGGCAGTAATGATGCCAACACTATTTGCCCTGGCTGTGGTCTTACCCTCATTGAACGATCGGGCTATAAAATCAAGAGCCTAAAGGTAAGCAAGGGCCTGTGTACTCAATGTTCCGAGCCCATCGCCGGTCATTGGGACTGATTCCATGTGAACTGTTCCCCCCTTCCCGATGTTAATAGTTAAAATAGAGTTAGAGATGAAAGGATTAATCTTATGCTGCATTCTGGCCATGTCAGCCCCGCTTCAGGCCCAGGACAGCACCCAAAATATAAAGACCGTGGAATATAATCAACTTACAGACTTTGAGACATATGTAATCGTAAACAAAGGTACTGAACAGCCATGGACCGGTAATTACGTGGAACATTCTGAAACAGGAGTATACGTTTGTAAAAGATGTAATGCCCCACTCTACCGTTCTGGAGATAAATTCGACGGTCACTGCGGATGGCCCAGCTTTGACGATGAAATAGAAGGAGCAGTGGAAAAGCAGACAGATGCAGACGGACACCGAACAGAGATTCTTTGTACCTCTTGTGGTGGACACCTTGGACACCTTTTCCTTGGAGAGGGTTTTACGGAAAAAAACAAGCGGCATTGTGTAAATTCTGTTTCACTGAATTTCATCCCGGCGAAATAGTCAGGTTGTATTAGCTCCCATTTTTTCGTATATTCACCACCCAACAATAACACAACAAACATGGGAAAAGGTGATAGAAAAACCCGCAGGGGAAAACTCTTCAGTGGAAGTTACGGCGTTCTTAGGGCCCGAAAAAAAAGGCAAGAGATAAATGTGGTCAGCTCCACGAAAAAAGTAGTTATTAAAAAGGTAAGCCCGCCTGTTGAAGAACAAAAGCCAGAACCGAAGGAAGCCAAGCCAAAAGCTGTAAAAAAGGAAGCTGTTGTGGCAAAACCTGAGGTCAAGGAAAAAGCTGCTGCAGCAAAAGCAGTAAAGAAACCTGTGGCAAAAAAAGAACCTAAGCCCAAGAAGGAAGAACCTAAGAAGGAAGAGCCCAAGAAGGAAGAACCCAAGAAGGAAGAGTAGTTCAGGAACGTGGAGTTGGAGAATGAGCGATGTTTGCCATACTTGACATTGAGACAACAGGGGGAAGTCCGAAATCAGAAAGAATAACAGAAATTGCCATCTATTTTCATGATGGTAAAACTATTGTGGATGAGTGGAGTACTCTTCTCAATCCAGAGAAAAGTATTCCCTATTTCATTACCGGACTAACAGGCATTACAAATGAAATGGTGGCCAATGCACCACGCTTCTTCGAAGTGGCCAAGGAAATTGTGGAGCGAACTGAGAACTACACCATTGTGGGTCACAACGTGGCCTTCGACTACTCCTTTATCAAAAGTGAATTCAAACAGCTGGGCTTCGACTACAATCGTAAGACCCTTTGCACTGTCAAACTGAGTCGTAAATTTATTCCGGGGCATAAATCCTACAGCCTCGGTAAAATATGCAAGGACCTGGGAATTGTGATCAACGACAGACACAGGGCTGCCGGAGATGCGCTTGCCACAGTGAAGTTGTTTGAATTACTGCTGGAACGGCAGAATGGTGATGGAGAAATCAGCCTGATTTCAGAGCCCACAGGGCGATATAAGAATCTGAATGAACATCTTACAGTCAACGATATAGAAAGCCTGCCAGAGGATTGCGGCACCTACTATTTCTATGACGAGAATAAGCAGCTGATCTATATTGGCAAAAGCAAGGACATTCGTCACCGTGTCCTCTCCCACCTGGGCAATACAAGCACTAAAAAGGCCCTGGAGATGAAACAAAGGATTCACTCTATTTCCTATGAACTAACAGGAAGTGAGCTGGTTGCACTGCTCAGGGAATCCGGAGAGATCAAGCAGCAAAAACCAATGTTCAACAGGGCACAGAAACGCTCCACTTTCTATTGGGGACTTTATGAATCGAAGGATGAATATGGATATACTGGCTTCCGCTTGCAGAAAATATCAGAAACACCCGATGATCCCATTACCTGCTATAACAGTAAGCAGGAGGCCAGAGAGGCCCTTACCCGTATGGTGGAAAAAAACTGGCTATGTCAGAAACTGAGTGGTCTGTATCAGACCGACGGAGCCTGTTTTCATCACTCCATTCGTCAGTGTAATGGTGCCTGTGTTCAGGCAGAAGCTGTTTCGGCTTACAATAAAAGGGCAGATTCTCTAATGAACAGTCTGAAACTTGATCGGGGCAATGTACTGATCATTGATCGGGGAAGGTCGGAAGATGAGAGAAGTCTTGTCCGAATCGAAAAGGGGATGTATATGGGCTATGGTTACATTTCGGTAAACGACGCGTATGTAGGTATAGATCAGATGCTTGATAGTATTCAGCCCGGACTTGATAACCGGGATGTCAGGCAGATTCTGAAAAACTGGCTGAAAAAAAACAAAGTGGAGAAGATGCTCTACTATTAAGGAAGCTCCTGCAATTCATCCAGATTTTCCATCCCTGGTAAGTCCAGCCCTGAAGCTATGCTGGAAAGGCTCTCCAGATCAATATCGCCGGTAATCGCTATCAATACATCATCAGATCCTCCGCTTACGATCAGAAGTATTTCAGTGATCTTTCCGTCCGATTCCCTGGCCAGGAACAGTACTTCCTCTTCCTGGTCCTTCACCCTCATCATTTCCTGGTATTCAGACTTTGGCAACATCTCCAGTAACTCATCACCAAAAGATTCAGAACCTTCCCCATCCTGGGTAAGAATCTTGATCGAATTGATGCCCGATGTGGCCTTTTTAAATTCATTGTACTCCGGGTCGTCCACCTCAAGGCTGTTCAACAAATTGAACATGAAACTGGAGATATAAACTGTGGTATACCCTTCCTTTCCGCTATACTTATCAAACACCTTGTCCACAGCTGATTGCTGACCGAATGCAAGCATTCCCATCAGAAAAATTGCACTCACTAATATTATCCGTTTCATGATATTATATTTTAATTTCTTCATATCCTTACCCACTTACTTACTTACTTACTTACTTACTTACTTACTTACTTACTTTCTTACCTAATTCTCAATCTCCCTGACCCTTTGCAATTCTCCCAACAGGACTAGCTCACGGCTACCCTTGCTAATCTTTGAAAGCGACTTCAGGGGATCTGCAGTGGTTTTTGTTACCTGTTGAATGTGTCGTATTTCGTTGGTACCGGTGCTCAATTTCCCTGAAACATAGGCAAGGGTCTTTTTAGCCTCCTGGTAGGCATCCATCGGATCTTCATAGGTATCAATGCTCTGTCGGGCCGACAACAGCAGCGGTGTATCAGTCCTTAGGAAAAAGACATAAACCGCAATCAATGCCAGTAAACCGGCTGCCAGACCTGAAATTGAGTAGAGACTGATTCTCCTGGTTCTTAAGCTACTCTTCTCTTCCCGGTCAATGGTATTCAGTATTTTTGCATTCAGGTCCCGGGGGACAGGAATGGTATCATCTCTCTCCTCCAAAGCCATAAAGAGCTCCTGGTCGGCTAAGAGTTCTTCAGGAACGGTGGTTGAAGAGAGATAGTCCTGCAACCACCTCTCCTCTTCCAGGGAGGTCTCCCCCCGGTAAAACCGCTCAAGCATCTTACGTACCTTTTCTATGCTTTCCATGTCGCATACTTTTTATCTACAATTTCACGCATCTGTTTCCTGGCCCTGGAAATGCTTACACGTATGGCGTTCACATTCATATTGACCATGGAAGCAATTTCATCATACTCCTTCTCTTCAATGTGTCTCAGGTGAACCAGCGACCGCTGTGGTTCCGGCAGGGCTGCGATCAGTGAGACTACGAGCTCCTTCTCCTCTTTCCTTTCGAGACTTTTTTCCGGAGTTTCAGAATGGACATCTTCCCATTTGGTCCTTTCCGAATTCATGGCATTCTGGTTGGTTTTCCTCCTTCTCAGGTAATCCAGACACAGGTTCCGTGTGATTCGGATGGAAAGCGCCTCGATGCTGTCATACTTATCCAGCTCATTGCGCAAAGCCCATAATTTCAAATAAACCTCCTGAACAATGTCCTCCGATTCCTCACGGTTTCCCATGAGGCGGTATGCCATCCGGTAGATCCGGTCACTGTATGGCATTACCCGTATTTTAAATTCAGAGGACCTCATCAAATCTCAATAATTCTTAGAACTTAAAGGTAAACAAAACTATAGATTCAGATCAATATCAAGGTCCTCATCAAAGGATTCAGCCAGTTCCTCCAGGTCATTCATATTGAAATTTCCTGTAATGTAGATTAATACATTATCGTCACCTCCAACAATCAGGAGAAACTCGCTCACTACAGCCTTTTCAGCCTTCATCCACATGCGAACGGTTTCACCGCCGTCATCCACTGTCATTACTTCTGCAAAATCATCGGTTTTAAGCTCACCTTTGATTTCATCGTAAAAATTAACATCCTGGAATTTTTCCCCATCTTCAAGGGTTAGAATTTTTACACTGGCTACTTTATCAAAGGGAATTTCACTGTCTCCAATATCCAGCTCATCGATATCCATGGCATTCATAATCTGGAAAAGCTCCGGACCGATCTGAACTGTGGTTACTCCATCCTGACCTTTGTACTTGTTAAACAGCTTATCTACTGCACTGTTCTGAGCGACCATTAAGGCCGGAACTGCTACTGCTAAAGCAAATAAAATAACTCTTTTCATGATTTCCTGTTTTGGTTTATAATTCATCATAATTCTGATTTCTAAACGGAAGACGAAGCCCTCAGAAATTCATTACAGGAAAAGTGAAATCTTTGATTCAAAAAAGTCTTTGCAATAAATATTTTTATTTCTATCTTTGCAACCGCTTTTTAAGCATTTGACAGGATGACTCAGTAGCTCAGTTGGTAGAGCACATCCCTTTTAAGGATGGGGTCCTGAGTTCGAGACTCAGCTGAGTCACCAACAACGAGAAAACCCGATCAGCAATGGTCGGGTTTTTTATTGGGAGTGCCTCTCTTCTCTAAGCAATGGCAGCTCTGCAATTCAAAAGATTCAATCGTTACGGGACTGAAGTTAATTTACCGTCCAGATCCCAGCTTATTACCGGATTCTTTGCCAGGTTTTCAAAGCGGATTATCCCGTGAGCCAGGTTCCAGTAAATCCTGTAATGAATAGCATCAAATCCTTGTTCAGCTTCGACAAATGCCTCATGATTAAACACATTATGATACTCCTTCCCCTTGAAGAAACTACTACTACCGGTAAGACCCGCAAAGCAATTGCTTGCTATATATCCTTTAAAAGCTTCTTCGTTTCCGCTTCCTATGTTGGAGCATGAACGATTCTGATCATCCTGCTCCTCCCCGTAATATCGGATCATGAACCCACTAGTACTATCCCGTCTGGTAATAAATGGAAAATCCACAAGGGTCTCCCAATAATTATTCAGGTTCTGCAGGTAGAGATTGCATTCCTGGAAGCGGTATTCGCACATTTTATCACTAAAAATTCCCTCCGGATGCTCTTCAACATTGGTTGAGTACCAGAGCTTCTCTACTCGGAAGGTATCTGATGTTCCATCACTGCACATGTATATCAATGAATCACCCTCCTCA
>JAOZLK010000288.1 GCA_029934875.1 Bacteroidales bacterium
CAGACTTATCAAAACAATCAAAACGAAATATTAGAAGATGAGAACACGTTCATTGCTTATTGCCTGCATATTGTTTCTTTCTTTTCCTGAATGCCGATCCCAGGATGAGATCCGCCTGATTATCCGGGGCGACGACATCGGGTCCTTACATGCTGCCAACCTTGGATGCATCCAATCCTACCAGGAAGGGATCATGCAGTCGGTTGAGATCATGGTTCCCTGTGCCTGGTTCCCCGAAGCAGCAAGCATGCTGAATGAGAATCCCGGACTGGATGTGGGCGTCCACATCACCCTGACCAGTGAATGGGAGAATGTAAAGTGGAAGCCACTTACTCATGCTCCTGGCATCACCGATGAAGATGGTTATTTCTTCCCGGTGATATGGCCTGGCGACCGGGTTCCTGAAAACCAGTCCCTTAAAGGATCCGACTGGACACCTGAGGAGATTGAAGCTGAAATGCGCGCCCAAATCGAAATGGCCATCAAACACATCCCCCAGGTCAGCCATCTCTCGTGCCACATGGGATGCGCTGGCTGGGATAAGGAAGTGGGTGCTATCTTTAGCAAGCTGGCAAAAGAATACCAACTGGATATCAACACCGGAGATTATGGAGTCGAAAGATTTCCCAAGGCCGAAAAAGCAGAAACAAGTGAAGAGCGGATTGATAATTTTATCCACGGTCTGAAAAAGCTTGAAAAGGGCAAAACTTATCTTTTCGTGGAACATCCGGCCATGGAAAGCATGGAGATGTCGGCCGTCGGCCTTGAAGGCAACGGGAATGTGAATGAAGACAGGCAGATGGTGACAGAACTTTTCACCAGCAAAAAGGTGATGAAGGTAATTGAAGAGCGGGGTATCCAGCTGATCTCCTATGCCGATCTGGTTTCAACGAAATAAATACTTAAAAAAACTAATCATGAATATGCTCAGATTGTTACCCGTAATTTTTTCCTTTGGACTGCTGGCGGCTCATTTCTCCAGGGCAGGAATTTTCCCCTTGATGATTATCTGCCTTGCTCTCCCTTTGCTGCTTTTCATAAAAAAACGCTGGGTAGCAAGAAGTATCCAGGTTTTACTTGTATTGGGAGCAGCTGAATGGATCCGGACCATGATGGGCTATATTGAGATTCGGAAATCAATCGGGGATGACTGGACCAGGCTGGCAATAATACTGATCGTGGTTGCGCTGCTTACAGCTCTTTCGGGCCTTGTATTCAGAGGCAAAAAACTTCGTTCTACTTATCTCAGCTAATTCACATAAAAATGAGCCGAACCCTATTGGCTGCACTGCTTGTAATTTCTCTTATTCTGCTTGGCTGCACCGAGCAAAGTCAATATTTTTCCATCACTTCCTTTGGAGCAGATCCAGATGGGAAACTGCTTTCCACCCTTTCCATCCAGCAAGCCATTGACGCCTGTCACCAGGAAGGAGGAGGAAAAGTGGTGGTTCCGGCAGGAGAGTTTGTGACCGGCACCATCATTCTCAAATCCAATGTAAATCTTCATCTTGAACAGGGAGCAAGGCTCCTTGGGAGCAAGGATACTGCCGACTACAGGGTCGATGGCAATAAACACGGGATGATACTTGCCTTTCAATCATCCGGAGTCTCCATCAGTGGTGAGGGTGAAATAAACGGAAACGGAAGTAGCTTCCACCTGCCAGGCAGGGCTCACATTGGGTCTGACTTTGTCAGGAAGGCTACCCGACAGGGAGAAGACTACCTCCTCCCCGACCCTCTTCCGGATGATGGTCCCTGGAGCTATGATGCCAGGCCCGGAATGATGATCGTCTTTATGCAATGTGAGGATGTAAGCATCAGGGATGTGTCCATTCGCGACTCCCCTGAATGGACCATCCGAATAGCGGATTGTGATGATGTGCAAATCAGCGGCATTTCCATTCTCAATAATCTCATGGTTCCCAACAGTGATGGAATTCATTGCACCACTTCACGGAATGTCCGGATCTCGGACTGTGATATCCGTGCAGGTGATGATGCCATTATTGTCACGGGTTTCTCAACGAACATGTACCTGCTTGGTGAAGTATTCCCTGATACTGAATACCACCTCCGGAAGATTGGAAATAAAACCGGCTATGCCGAAAATATTGTGGTGAGCTCTTGCCTGCTTCAATCTCGTTCAGCAGGAATCCGGGTGGGATATGGATCCCATCCCATCCGAAATTGTATTTTCTCCAATCTGGTCATCTATGATTCAAACCGGGGAATTGGGGTATTCTCAAGGGGTGAGGGAAGCATTGAAAACATCCTCTTCAGTGATATTACCATCCGGAACCGGCTTCACAGCGGACACTGGTGGGGTAATGGAGAGCCCATCCACGTTTCAGCCATCAATCGAAATGAAACCCCCATGGCAGGCCCCATTAAGCATATTCGCTTCAGAAATATCATAGCAGAGAGTGAAAATGGCATCCTGATTTATGGTACAGAGGGATCCGCAATTTCTGATATAATACTGGAGGATGTTTCTCTCAAAATTTCCGAAGGAGAGTATTCAAAAAGCTATGGTGGGAACTTTGATTTGAGGCCGGTATATCCCCTGGAGCTGGGAATTTTCAGCCATGACATCCCGGCCCTGTACAGCCAGTATACCAGGGGTCTGACGATCAAAGGCCTTAAAATAGAATGGGGCGAAAACCTGCCCGAATACATGAGTCATGCCATA
This sequence comes from Bacteroidales bacterium, assembly GCA_029934875.1. Classification (GTDB taxonomy): domain Bacteria; phylum Bacteroidota; class Bacteroidia; order Bacteroidales. The sequence continues at coordinate 2,690 of JAOZLK010000288.1, forward strand.
TTCTGCAAGGAGTACCTTGATCTTAGCATCAGCGACTTTGACGGGAAGGCGGCAAAAGCGGGTATCAGGGCCATTGAGCTGGACGATTGGAAGAATGCTGATCTGGAAAATATAAAACCCTGATCGATGAGAAAGATCCTGAGTGTAGGAATTGCAGTTTTGGTACTGCTGACTGCTTGTAACAACAAATCAAAAGTGAAAGAAGTGAAACAGGAAACAGAGCAAAAGATAGTCATGTACCAGGTTTTCACACGCCTGTTCGGGAACACCAATACCACCAATAAACCATGGGGAACAATCGAGGAAAACGGGGTAGGAAAATTCAATGACTTCACCGATGAGGCCCTTGTAGCAATAAAGGAACTGGGCGTATCCCATATCTGGTACACAGGGATATTGCACCACATGATGATTACAGACTATTCGGATTATGGGATCACTCCCGATGATCCCGACGTAGTCCAGGGAAGGGCAGGATCTCCATATGCAGTCAAGGATTATTATAACGTGGACCCCGATCTTGCCGAGGATCCTGCCATGCGAATGGAAGAATTCGAGGCACTGATCGAAAGGACCCACAAAAATGGGATGAAGGTCATTATTGATATTGTCCCCAACCACGTGGGAAGAGCATATCACTCCATTTCCAACCCGGATGGAGAAGAATCCTTCGGGGCCTCAGATGATAAAAGCATGGTTTATCGCAGAGACAATAACTTCTATTACATACCAGGTGAAGCATTCAGGGTTCCTGAGTGGGTGAACAGACCCCAGCCCCTGGGCGGAGAGGATCACCCCCTGAGTGACGGTTACTTTGATGAAAATCCGGCCAAGTGGACGGGAAATGGGGCAAGGAGTCCTCAACCATCGGAGTTTGACTGGTATGAAACTGCAAAACTCAATTTCGGTGTAAGACCGGATGGCTCTAAAGATTTTGATGAGCTGCCAGCAGCATATGCAAATGAATCTATTGAAAGCCACTACGCTTTCTGGGAGGACAAAGATGTGCCCGATACCTGGAAGAAATTCAGGAAAATAGCGATGTACTGGATGGATAAGGGCGTGGATGGTTTCAGGTACGACATGGCCCAGATGGTTCCCGTGGAGTTTTGGAGCTATCTGAATTCGGCAATCAAAGTAAAGAATCCTGATGCCGTCCTGGTTTCGGAGATCTACACACCCGAGATGTACCGTGATTACATTAAGTTGGGAAAGATGGATTACCTCTATGACAAGGTACAGCTCTACGACAGCCTGAAAGCGGTCATGCAGGGCCATGGAAGTACCGATGCCATTGTTCACATACAAAACGAGCTTGCCGACATTGAATCTCATATGCTCCATTTCCTTGAGAACCACGATGAGCAGCGCATTGCCAGTGCAGGATTTGCAGGGGATGCAAAGAAGGGAAAACCAGCCATGGTGGTATCTTCCTGCATTGGAACTTCTCCGGTCATGGTCTACTTCGGACAGGAGCTGGGTGAACCCGGCGATGGAAATGCTGGCTTTGGTTCTGAAAGCAGGACCACGATCTTCGATTACTGGGGAGTTCCCAAGCAGGTGAAGTGGCTGAATGGAGGAACCTTTGACGGGGGCCTTCTCGGACCTGAGGATAAAGAGCTGCGGGAGTACTATAGCACGCTACTGAACTTCACAAGGAAAAGCGGGGCCCTGATGGGTGAGTACCGTGAAATCCATTCTTACAACAGAGAACATACCGAGTGGTATAACGACCGGGTGTTTTCCTTTGTGCGCTGGAAGGATGATGAGCGCTTGATTATCGTGAGCAACTTTGATGCTAATGACACCTTTGGGTTTGAACTTCAGCTACCTGCTGATATCCTTAGATCCTGGAAGCTGGGTGATGGATCATATCAACTCAAGGATCAATTTACAGGACGAAACCTGGAGCTGTCAGTCTCAGGAGGGATGGCAAAAACCAGGGTGGATATCGCACCCCTGGAATCATATATTCTCATTTTGGAATAAGAATGAATATTTTACTGAATCAAATATGCTAACGATGAAAATTTACAGAGTCCTGTTTCTATTGCTTGCCACCGGCATCATTGCCTCCTGTACTTCATCTCCAAAAACCGGGGAACAGGCCGGGATGCCTAATATTGTAATAATCTATGCCGATGACCTGGGCTATGGCGATGTGGGAGCCTATGGTGCCACCGAGATAAAGACGCCCAATATGGACAGGCTTGCCAATGAGGGAATCCGCTTCACCAATGGCTATGCCTCTTCGGCTACCTGCTCACCCAGTCGCTATGCCCAGCGCACCGGGGTCTATCCCTGGAGGAATAAAAACGCAAAGATCCTGCCCGGAACTGCCCCCTTAATCATTGATACCGAAAAATTGACCCTCCCAAAAATGCTTAAAGCTGCCGGCTACCAGACTGGAATTGTGGGCAAATGGCACCTCGGACTGGGCGATGGAGTTGTGGATTGGAACCAACATATATCTCCCGGACCAAACGAGGTGGGATTTGAAGACGCCTTCATCATGGCAGCCACCCAGGACAGGGTACCTACGGTCTATATTAAAAACGGATATGTGGTGGGGCTCGATCCAAATGATCCCATTGAGATCTCTTACCAAAAGAATTTCCCGGGCGAAGCCACTGGAATGGACAATCCCGAATTATTGAAATTAAAATGGCACCATGGCCACTACAACAGCATTGTAAATGGTATTTCCAGGATTGGTTATATGAAGGGTGGAGAAGCGGCAAAATGGGTGGACGAAAACATGGCCGACACCTTCCTGGTAAAGGCCCAGGACTATATCATCACTCATAAGGATGAACCCTTCTTCCTCTACTATGCATTGCAACAACCGCATGTACCCCGCACTCCCCATGCCCGTTTTGTGGGAGCAACAGACCTGGGGGCCAGGGGTGATGTAATCGTGGAAGCTGACTGGTGTATTGGGGAACTGCTACTTACCCTGGAGAGTGAAGGACTCATGGAAAACACACTGATCATTCTCACAAGCGATAACGGCCCCGTATTAAACGATGGGTATTATGATGAGTCCGATACGAGGGTAGGCACGCATAAGCAGACTGGCGGACTACGGGGAGGCAAATACAGCCTCTTTGAAGCAGGAACCCGTGTTCCCTTCATTAGCTATTGGAAAGGTCAGATTGAAGCCGGGGTTTCCAATGCTGTAATTTCACAGGTGGATCTGCTCTCGTCCCTGGCCACACTGGTGGGTAGTGAATCAAGGGGACAGGATAGTGAAGAAATGCTGGATGTACTGCTGGGCAGGGGTCAGCAGGGCCGGACCGAACTAATCCTGGAGGCCACCAGCCGCACTGCATTGAGAAGTGGGGATTGGATTATGATTCCTCCCTATGCTGGTCGGGCTCTCGCTGCCCAGGTAAAGATTGAACTGGGTAATTCGGATGAGTATCAGCTCTACAACCTGAAAGAGGATCGGGGTGAGCAGAATAACCTGGCTACATCAAATCCTGAGAAACTGGAGGAGATGATTGCCACTTTCGAGGAAATTCGCGGCAGCGATTACGGACAGATACAGCAGCTGGAGCTAAAATAGACTATACTTTCG
>JAOZLK010000015.1 GCA_029934875.1 Bacteroidales bacterium
TTGTTATTGCTCCGGGAAGTTGAGGGTCGGATGGGTTTAATCGATCGCATAAGCATCTGTATTACAGATAATAGGGATCAACGATATACTGGCCATACTGTCAAAGAAATGCTTATCCAGCGGGTATTTCAATTAGCAGCGGGATATGAGGACTGCAACGACTGTGATGATCTGCGCGATGACATGATTTTCAAAATGTGTGCAGGACGGTTACCTCAAAGTGGCCAGAAACTTGCTTCCCAGCCCACGATGAGCCGTTTGAAGTATGAAGTTCTCAAGGAAAATCGAAGGCATAGACACAGAAATTCCTAAGCAATCCCATTAGAATCATTTTTGGATTACCATAAATTGAAGCATTCTTTCTTTAGATAATTAAGTCGAACACGATAACCTCCGCCTACTTTAGAGTCAATCTAAATAGGTGCCTGAGGGCAGGATTTAAGTGCTCAAATATCATCAAGTATCATCAATATCATATCTTTATAACGCAACATTAGAAAGTAAGCTCAGTTAACAAACAATATATAGCACCTTAACCCCCTTACAGGTAAGGTGTTCAACTAAAACTAACCAACATGAAGCAAGGGCCTGGCATCCTCGCACAATCGGCATTTGTTGCAGTTCTCTTTATACTTTTAGTGATTCCTTCATGCAGCGATCCTTTTGACTATTATAATCCACCCGGCGACTCACCAGACCCCATCTATACCCAGATCAAGAAAATTCCTGAGTTCAGCATTTTTGCACAGGGAATTGAGCTGGTGCCGGAACTGGTTAATATCATCGATGCATCAGGATTGTATACAGCATTCATTCCCACCGACTCGGCTTTCCAGGTCTATTTCGCAAAAAAAGGCATCTCTTCCATTGATCAGCTCCCTCCCGACGAACTGGATATGCTTATCAATTATCACCTGGTATATGGCCTGCGCTTCCTCTATGATTTTTGGTATGAACAAGCTTCTAATCCAAAAACTACCTATAAGCCTGAGGATACCAGGTACCTGACCCGGGCGGTGGCCGACCCCTATATTGTAAGGGATAAAATGGGCCGGGATCTGTTGGTGCGCACAGACAACAAGTATATCAATATATATGTAAAAGAGCTGTTGGGCCGCTCCGTTCCAATAGGAGGTAACTACCTTAATGATTATAAAAATGTTTATGGGAAAGAGGCCGATGAAATTAATATCAATGCATCGACTGCCGCAGGTAATCCTTCCCTGGTTGACCTGAATGCTGAGAATGGGGCACTGCAAGGCATCGTTGAGGTAGTAGAGCCACCCATGAGGATAGATGAGATTATTGACGGGAAAGAAAATTCTCAGCTATTCAGGCAAATGATGGATAAGCTGACAATTCTCACACCCTCCGGTCAGGTGACTCCCAAGGGTGACTCCCTTTATGATATCTCTTTTGGAGCCCTTCAATACGATCCCGTTCCACTTGCCACTGAGGCGGAGATGTATACCGTATTCATTCCGCCCGATGAGGTCCTGGCTCCCATATTGGGTATTATTGAAGAGGGATTCGGGTCCTTTGACTCCATTCCCAATTCAACCCTGTCGGTCTTATTCCTCAATCACATGACCTGGGGATCATTATGGGACAAGGATGTACAACAGGGTGTGAAAACAATTGCCTCTCCCGACAAGACCACAGAGCTTGCATCCATGGTCACCTCAAGTACCCTGGCCAGTAATGGAATGGTCTACTATATTGATGATGTTCTGATGCCTGATCAGCTCAGATCGGTAACGGGTCCCATTCTGCTGAACAAGGATTATTACCTATTCAGTAAAGCGCTGGAAAAGGCAGGCACATTAAAGAGCCTGAGTAATCTTGAAGATGAGGCCAACCTGAAAACGGTACTTGCCGTTCCCAATGAAGCCTTCACTAAAGCCGGAATCACCTATGATGCCACCCGGAACACATTTAAACGAAATAACAAAACAATGACCAGCACCGAGCTGAAGCACCTATTTGAGTATCATGTCCTTAGGGGATCTTATAATACAACTGATCTGGAAGAGAGGTATTATGAGACCGAAAATTATATGTGGGTCCTCTCCCGAAATGGCGAATTCTTTGGCAATGAAGCAGGCAATATCCTTTCCATTACAGATACATACGACTGGCCAGCTAACGGCTATGTACATGAAGTAGACCATATCCTGGTTCCGCCGAATCAGTCACTTAAAACCTTACTGGAATCGGACGAAAACTATTCCTCTTTTACCCAGGCACTGGCAGATAAAAATTTGCTTGCCCAATTTAACCTCACCTCCTCCAATGGTACCTATCATAGCATTTTTGCACCCACAAATACAGCGATGGACGCATTTGTGCCCGATAGCACTTACACCCTTGTTGACATGCTAAATTATCACATGGTGGAAACCTATGACCAGCCTCTGTTTACCCTGGGAACAGAAAGCGGCATGTATGAAACTATGCTTGGTGAAGATATTGAAGTGGAGATAAATGGATCGAATATGACCATTAACCAGGACGCCGTGGTGATCGGAAACGAAAATAACCTGGCCATAACCGGAGTGGTTCAACAGGTCGATAAGGTCTTTTACCCTTCAACTGAAGATTAGATCATATGAAAAAGCTTATAAACATAATCAGCAGGCTCATTCTCCTCACAACCCTCATATATTTGCCTGTTGATGCATTCTCGCAGCAGGAGATTGTGGTCAGCGGCAGAGTCATCTCTCTCAGTGATGGTGCCGGAATTCCATATGCCACAATTGCCCTCCTGGATCAGAATAACCGTGTAATCGAAGGAACAGCAACTGATCTGGACGGGAACTATACCATCCAGATTCCCTCCAACGGAAAACTCCAGTATTCTTTTATTGGTCATACCACACAAATTGTGGATGTAGGGGGCAGGAAAAACATTGATATCAGACTGGAGGAGTCTGTTCAGTCCCTGGAAGAAGTGAGAATAACAGCCATAGGAAAAAAAGGCCCTGTGAATACGGGATATGGCGTAGTGGAGCAGCGGGACATAACCGGATCGGTCGCCTCACTGAACGTATCCAGAATGACTGCTGCACCTATAAACACAGTGGAGCAAATGCTGCAGGGACAGATACCCGGTGTTCAGATCATTACAAACTCCGGCGACCCCGGAGCGGGAGTAACCGTACGGATCCGTGGTAATACATCAGTTTCAGGGCGAAGTGAACCTCTGTATATTGTGGACGGGGTACCTTATATTTCACACGATAGCGAGGCCGGCAATGCCATAACCAACCGGAAAAGGAGCCCCATTGCCGACATCAATCCCAATGACATTGAAAAAATCGATGTTCTAAAGGATGCTTCGGCAACTGCCATTTATGGTTCCAGGGCTGCAAACGGAGTTGTGATCATCACCACCAAACGGGGAAGGAAGGGAAAGACCAGGGTCAACTTCAATGCCAGCGTAGGCCTGCGCACACCACCCAAGCACATCCCGCTTAATAGTGGAAACAGTTACAAGATTTTACAACTTGAGGGATACCAGCATGCCGGGGATGATGATAACGAAGCTCTTCCCTACCTTAGAGATGATCCCAGTGCACCCTGGTACCAGAATTACAACAACAACACCGATTGGATCAACTCCCTTGAACAAACCTCTGTGGTTCAGAACTACAATGCCAACATCAGAGGGGGAGGAGAGTATACAGCATACAGTTTCAGCCTTTCCTACCTGAATGAGCCAGGCTCTGTGGTTAATACCGGTTATAACAGATTAAGCGGACGATTCAATCTTGATTACCGTGTATCAGATAAACTCAGATTTGGGAACAGCATCTCCTATTCCCTGGGACGCCTTCAGAACCCCTCTGTAAACGAATACAATCCTTACGCAATGGCCTTTACCAAAGCGCCTAATCTGTCCATATATCAACAGGATAGCGCTGGGAATAACACCTCTACCCTCTTTAATCCACAAAATACCTACATACAGGATTACGGCACCTTCAATCCTGTATCATTTGCTAATGCCAGCAACAGCAACACCGTATCCAATACCCTTACCACCAGCATATTCGCCATAATAAATGTTGTTGAAAATTTCAATATTACCAGCCGGGTTTCAATGAATTTCGGAGATAATGACAATTTTGGATTTATTCCAGCTGAGGCAACCGGACTGGTCTGGGGAAATGAACTGGTAAACAATAGCAGCTATGCCAACAACGGACATACAGATTTTTCCCAGGAAAACATCTTTGCTTACCAGAATACATTTGCCGACATTCATCAAGTCAGTGGCACATTTGTAACCTCTGTGGAGATCTCGAAGGAAGATGAATTTGCCAACAACGCAAGTAATACCGGATCAATCTATTTGCAAAGAATCGATGCCAGCAACAGGTGGTTCGAGTTAAGTTCATACAGGGGAGACAATGCACTCTTCTCCCTGACCGGTGAGGTAAGATATACCCTGCTTGACCGCTACCTGGTCACCGGAACTCTCAGAAGGGACGGATCCTCCAAATTCGGAGAAGCGAACCGCTTCGGCTGGTTCCCTGCTTTTTCTGCTGCATGGCGTGTATCCTCTGAGAGCTTTATGTCCAATGCAGACTTCATCACTGATTTAAAGATCCGGGCCTCTTATGGAGAAAACGGAAGGCAACCCGATGGGAACTATCTTTACCTGGGTACTTACTCCAGCTCGGGCCGGTACATGAATTACTCAACGGTGGCTGCTGACAACATCCAGCTGAACCACCTCACCTGGGAAACAAGTATTCAAAAAAACATTGGTATCGACATCTCCATGTTCAGAGATCGCCTTACCATCATTAACGACTGGTATATTAAAACGACCAAAGACCTGCTCTATTCACAGGAAATTCCAGGTTCAACAGGATTTGATTATGTCCTTCAGAATTTCGGAGATATTGAAAACAAAGGATTTGACCTTGGGGTGGATGTATACATCCTTCAGGGAAAAGTAAATTGGAATGTGAACATGAATATTTCCCGCAACATCAATTATATCACTAAGCTTTCCAATGGCGTGCCTGTTGACGGGAACCGGGTTGAGGACAAGTACATTGTTAAAGCAGGGGTCGGTGATGCCATTGGCTCCTTCTATGGTCTGCAGAGCCTGGGTGTATATGCCAGGGATGAGGATGCCATTGCCCGAGATGTCAACGGGGATATCATATATGATTTTGACGGCCTGCCAAAGTACATGAGATATGACAGCAGGAACGGCTATACCTTCAGGGGTGGTGATGCCATTTACAAAGATGTAAATCACGACGGTCTTATCAACGAACTTGATTATGTGAAGATTGGGGATTCTAACCCCAAGTTCTTCGGGGGGATTACCAGTAACCTCTCTTTTATGAACTTTACCCTTGCTGTGTTCTTTGAATACAAGTACGGGAACCAGGTGATCAATATTGCCAGAATGCGGACCGAGAACCTCTACGATCGGAATAACCAGAGCACAGCGACTCTAAGGAGATGGAGAAAGCAGGGGGACGAGACTGATATTCCCCGGGCCATCTATGAACAGGGATACAACTGGGAGGGCTCCGACCGCTTTGTGGAAGATGCCTCCTACATGAGGTTGAGAACTGCCTCGCTCTCGTATAGTCTCCCTGATGACCTCGTCCGAAAATGGAGATTGGAGAATCTTCAAGTATTCATTTCTGCTTTTAATATCTATACCTGGACAAAATATACAGGTGCGGATCCGGAAATTGGAATGGATGGAGATACACCCCTGGCAGTGTCTGTGGATGATTCAAGAACAAGTCTGCCAAGAGTATTCACCCTGGGATTGGATCTAACATTTTAGGCCATGGAAATAAACAAATACCCTATGAAGGCAAAAAGGAAAGTACTGCTGGTGATTTTTTTCACCCTGGTGGTTTTGCCATGTTTTCAGTCCTGTGAGGACCTCCTTGAAAGGAAACCCTATGATGGCCTGATAAAAAATGATTTCTGGCAGTCTGAAGAGGACGTCCGGGCCGCCCTCATGGGCTGTTACGATCAACTTCAGGAATGTCTCGAAAACTATCTGTCATGGGGAGAGGTCAGAGGGGATATGCTGGTGGTTGAAAGAGGTAACGAATTAAAAGAATTCAACACACAAATCATCAGCCAGTATAATAATCTATGTAACTGGAAAGCATTCTATGTCTTAATTAACAGGGTCAATACTGTAATCGAGAACGGGCCCGGTGCCATGGAGAAAGACGGCAATTTTACAGAGGAAGAACTGGATGGTATGCTCGCCGAATGCTACTACCTCAGATCCCTGGCCTATTTCTATCTTGTCAGAACCTTTAAGGAAGTGCCGCTTATTACCGCATCCTATGCAACAGATGATCAGGAATACTATTACCCCAAAAATACAACATCGGAAATTTATACCCAGATTCTTGGTGACCTGAACACTGCTGAGGAAATGGCAAAAGCCACCTATGATAATGAAATGGAGGATCATGGCAGAGCCACCAAATGGGCTATCATGGCCTTAAAAGCCGACCTCTTGCTATGGATGGGAATGGAGGACCCCTCCTATTATGAACAAAGCCTGGAAGAAGCCAGCAAAATAATTGAGTCGGGTGTATTCGACATGGAACCGGGTATCAACTGGTTCAACCTATACTTCCCGGGTAATTCCATGGAATCAATCTTTGAGATTCAATACAATGCTGCCTTCCTGGAATTTAATCCACTGGTGGACTGGTTCTCCACGGAAGGGGGAGCCCCCACTTATTCAGTAATGCTAAACCCGGAAACCAATACGGTGACCTTCTGGACCGAAAATCTTACGACGGAAGATGGAATCAGGGGAAAAAACCGGTCTTTCGCCAAAGTCTCGGGTGATAACATTGTTTGGAAATACAGTGGTACCGGTCCGAGCATTACCAGGCTCAGGTCAGCAAGTTTCAGCGATGGGAACTGGATCATCTACCGCCTTGCCGAAATGCACCTGATTAAAGCCGAGGCCTTAAATGAATTGGGCAGAACCGGTGAAAGTGTAGCAGAACTTAACCTGATCAGGGAACGTGCAGAATTACCTCCCGTGGATGCCAGTATATCATCAGAAAACCTGGCTCTTGAAATTTTAGAGGAACGCAAGCGTGAGCTTGCATTTGAAGGGAAACGATGGTACGACCTGGTAAGGTATTCTCTCAATTATGGGCCGGAATATATGATAAACCGGATATTGAAGATGTGGAAAGATGTTGAGATCAGTCAGCGGATCACCAATCCGGAAAGCTGGTTTCTTCCAATCTATTACGAAGAGTTAAGGATCAATAAAAGCCTGAAGCAAAATCCTTATTACGACTTTCAATAATGATTTTACAAAGCAGATATATGGAAGCGAAGAAAAAAACAGGACAGGTGCTTGCCCTGCTACTACTATCCGGGGTATTTCTGTGGAATTCCTGTGAAACCCAGCTTGGGGAAGTTTACAAGGATCCTACAAAAGAGCAGGCATACAGCTTTCTGAAAATCGAAGAGAACCGGGAAGAATTTTCTATCCTCGTGGATGCCATGGATAAATCGGGTCTTTCCGGGATGTTGAACTCCTATGGGACCTATACGCTGTTTGCGCCTTCAAATGAGGGATTCGAAACATTCTTCGAAGATAAAGGTTTAGGCGGACTCGATGATATGGATTCCTCTGTGATCAGGGGCTTGCTGACTTACCATATTCTGAATAAGGAGCGCCTGACAACTGACATGAGTCCGGGGTTTTCAAGCGATACAACCGCCCTGGGGAATTACATCGTTTACGACATGTCAAAGGGCGATGGAACCATTCATGTTAACTCAAAATCAAAAGTTTACAAGGGCGACCAGCGTGTTTCAAACGGGGTTGTTCATCTGGTTGAGAATGTATTTATCCCCCCCGATTTTACCATTTGGGATTATGTAAATGAAAATCCCTCCTATGATATCTTTGCAGCCGCTCTGGTTGAAACCGGCTACGATGCAACTGCCGACCTGGTAGATTTAAAAAAAGGGAAACTAAATACAACCTTTACCTTTTTCGCCGAAACAGATGAGGTATACGAAGCAGGGGGAATCAGCAGCCTTGCAGATCTTAAGGCTAAACTGGCAAATAAGGATTCCGATTTGAAAGAGTTTGTCGAATACCACATTATCCAGGGTAAGAAGCTAAAGGGGGCAATTTTCTCCTTTATGATTCAAAATGAAGGGCTTGTTACACTCAATGGAAAAAGCATCAATGCAAATATTGATTTTGAACTGGTATTCAACCAATGGTGGGAATCTAATGGTACCCACCATGCAATCAGGCTTACCATGGAAGAGAGTGATATATTCGCCTATAATGGTGTACTCCATACAATTGATCAGGTGATGTTTATACCGGTAGATTTGGAACAGGAACCGATTATCAGGGAGTGTGAATATGGAATTTTCTACAACGAAACCACGCAGAAATACGAGGTGGATGAGGATAGTTTAGCCAGCTGGACTCCCGGAACAAATATTTACCTGGAATCGATGGATCAACTACTCCGTTATGATGCCATCCAGAAATCAAACTATATCTCCTTCAAGCTTGAGAAAATAATTCCTGGCAAATACAATATTTTACTAGGATATGAAGCCAATTCAGCCTTTGCCAAAGTGCAGTTGTATATCGATGGTTCACCAATGGGTGAAGATGTTGACCTCACCGAGGGAACAGGCCTCAGTGAAGTGGTGATCGGGCAGAGAGAATTCCTGATTTTGGACGACCACCAGTTCAAATTTATCCACCTGACCAATGGGGATGGTTTATATGATTATATCAAACTGGATCCAGTTACAGATTAAGCTCATGAGAAAAAATCGAAACATGAAATATCTTTTGCTCAGGATTCTGCTTCTTTCACTGCTCAGTGGATGCCTGCCAAACATCATTTTTGCCCAGGATTCCCTGCAGATCCTGATCAGCGGGCAGATTGTTTCAAATCGGACAGGGTATCCCCTTGCTGATATTAATGTATCAGTATCCAAGGTGCCGGTTCTGTTGAATGTTTAAGATAGCACCGTGTTTTTTCAAATCAAATTTCCCCACCGGAATGCCACACTTATGGTTTCATATCCCGGCTATACCACCCAGGAGGCTCCGCTAAGGGGCAGGTCAAGCCTTATTGTACAATTGATTGAGGCCAATCTCAGATCGCTCAACGACCCTGTTCCTGTAGCTTATGGAGAAAAGGAAATCAGGGATTTGTCCGAAAGTGTTTCTCTTATAAACGAGAATCTGCTCCAGAAGCAGACTGCAGAATCCCTGGAAACCATGCTCCAGGGGATGGCCACAGGAGCACATGTAATTCAAAGATCGGGGTTCCCCGGATCGGGGGCCGAAGTTTACATACGCGGACCTAATTCAATCAATACCAGTCACAAGCCCCTTTACATTATTGACGGTTTCATTTTGAAGAGCGATCTGTTTGAAAGCACACTTTCTGAAGGGACACCTTTTAATACGCTTGTGGATATCAACCCGGAAGATATAGAATCCATTACGGTTTTAAAGGACGGCTATTCCTCTTCTACTTATGGTTCCAGGGCATCCAACGGAATAATCCTGATCGAGACTTACAAGGGAAGCCAGGGAGCTTCCACTTTGGATCTGAGTACCCGGTTTGGTTTAGTAATGGTACCAAATAACCTGTCCCTTCTGGATGCTACTCAATTCAGATCTTTAATATCCGATTTGGGACCACCACCAGGCCTAATGCCCTTCGTGGGTAGCGATGCCTATGACATATTGCTGAATTCTTCCCCCAATGATCGCTTCGATAACAATACCAACTGGCAAGATGAGATATATCAACAAGCTTTCAGCCAAAACTATCATTTAAAACTAAAAGGTGGGGATGGTATATCCAGGTATATGTTTACCCTGGGTTATACAGACAAGAATGGAGTGATCGACAACACTTCCTTGAGCAGACTTACATCAAGGTTTAACCTTGATTACCAGATTTCAAGTAAGCTTACCTTCTCATCACGGATTTCTTACACCAATACCAACACCAGTGCACATGACCAGGGATCCTCTATATACAATCCCATTACACTGGCAACAACCAAAGCTCCCATCCTTGAACCCTATGATATGTCTTCTCTTTCTCATCCGCTCGATTCGGCAGATTTTCTGGGAAAAAGCAACCCATTGGCTGTCATCCAGGGACTGGAAAATTCAAATGTGGTAAACCGGTTCATAACGACCATAGCAATTGCTTATGACCTAACACCCGCCCTTAAAATAAAATCCACCTTTGGAATGGATTATTTCAGAGCAAGGGAGAACCGGTTTATCCCCAGCCAGGGAATCAAAAGGTATAAGGACAGGATTAACCAAACTTCCCTCCAGGTTTCAAAGGAACTTATGTTCAACAATGAAACAGTGGTGCAATATGATAAGCTACTGGGCTATGCTCATCACCTTAATTTTGTCGCAGGTTTTGCCTTGCAAACTAACCAATTTCAATCCGATTACGGCAGCTCAATCAATACACCTTCTGATGCCTTTACCAGCCTGGGATCAGGGGCCATAATGGATTCCATCAGCTATGCTGGCGGAAAGTGGAACACCCTTTCCTTTTTTGGGAATGCCAACTATATTTATAACGACAAATACTATCTGTCAGCCAACCTACGTATGGACGGATCTTCCCGATTTGGTGAGAACAATAGCCAGGGCTACTTTCCCGGAGTTGCCCTGGCCTGGAAACTCTCTTCTGAACCTTTCCTGCAGGATCTGTCCTTTATGAATTTGCTAAAGATCCGTGCCTCGTATGGGATTAGCGGAAATGATGATATAGGGAATTACTCTTCATTGGCCTACTACATCCCTGCCAATTACCAGCTGATGGGTGGATATCGCCAGGGAAACCTGAGGAATCCTGACCTTAAATGGGAAAAAACGGCCCAGCTGGACCTGGGACTCGACCTTTCTGTATTGAAACAGAGACTCACTTTTTTCGCAGATTATTACATTAAAACCACATCTGACCTGCTCACCTATGAAAGGATACCCTGGGAATCGGGGTATGACTACCGGATTGTTAATATGGGTAAAATCGAGAATCGTGGCTTTGAACTTGGTTTAGTTGCAAAAATCCTTACCGGAGATTTCAAATGGGATCTTGGGGTAAATTTCTCAAAGAACAAAAACACCATCCTCGAATTGCCTGATGGTGATGTTATTCGCAGATACGGAGTCTTCGAGGGAATAGCCAGGGAGGGTGAATCGATAGGCTCAATATACGGATACAAAGTTTTAGGAATTTATCAGACAGAATCAGAGATCCAGTTGAAAAATACAGGAGTGGATCCGTCCGGATATGGCTATGAAGCATTTCAACCGGGCGACCTGATCTTCGAAGACCGGAATGAAGATGGGGAAATCAATGAAAAAGACAAGACCATCATTGGCTGTACCACTCCCGACATATATGGAGGTTTCCATACCACTTTACAGTACAAAGGATTCAGCCTCTTTGCCATGATGAACTATGCCTATGGTTATGAAGTGGTGGACGGATTGAGAACAGTACTCGAATCCATGTCAAATTATGACAACCAGACCAGTCGCACGATGGACCGCTGGATGCAGCAGGGCGACCAGACCGATGTTCCGCGGGCAGCATTGGGTGACCCTTCCGGCAATTCCAGGATGTCGTCCAGGTGGGTGGAAGACGGTAGTTATTTAAGGCTGAAAACGGTGACTTTATCCTATACCCTGTCCGAAAACATCATAAATAAAACTTTCCTCAGGAACCTGACCATTTTCCTGAGTGCGCACAACCTTATGACATGGGGCGAATTCGGAGGATATGATCCCGAATTCAGTACCAATACGGATGTGCTGAATGCCGGACTCTATTATGCAGGAATGCCCCATACCAGGATGTACACGGCAGGATTAAGATTTGGACTATAAAGTTGATGATGATGAGAAACATAAAAACAATCATACACTTAAGCTTTTTGCTTGCATTGCTCGTTTCATGTAGCACCTGGCTGGATGTGGAGCCTGAAAACCTGGCACTTAAGGGTAATCTCTATGTCAGTGAGGAGGATGCATTTGCGTCAAAGTCGGGCCTCTACCACACTTTCGGGGAAATAGTGGAGCAACGATTTGTGCTGGGTGAGTTCAGGGGTAACCTGGTAAAACCGGGTCCGGGAGCAAGACAATACCATGATATCATGGATGTTTTTAAGCACAACATTCAAGCAGACAACAAATATGCCAGCTGGGAGATCCATTACAGGCTTATAAATCAGTGCAACGATATACTTGAACACATCCACCAGATACCAGACCATGATGCGGCCCTGCAGGAGGGATATGAGTACCAGTTTGCATTGGAAGCCATCTTCATGAGGTGTTATACCTATTTTGATTTGGTGAAAAACTGGGGTGATGTTCCCTATATTACCAAAGCTTCCCAGGATGTCTCCCAGGATTTTAGTGTGGCCCCCATGCCAGCCGACTCCATCCTCGAGCAGCTGATAGCCCAGTTAAGTCTCACCCACGAATGGTCCCTGAAATACTGGGATGGAAGCTTCCAATACTGGGGCACCTACGGGGAGGATGGATGGGACACAGAATCGTGGCAGAGGGAAATGGCCAATTATGGAGCAGTACTTGGATTACTGATTGAAATCAACCTTTACATGGAAAGATATGAAGAGGTTCTCAAAATATGGGACATCATGTCCCGTCCGACAAACCAGTGGAACTTCAGCCATAACCTAACCTTTTGTGGATCGGGTGATGATTGGTTCAGAGCGATTTATGTGGGGGGTGCCGAAAATGCAGGCCCGGTCCCATGGGAAAGCGGGAATACGCTAAACCTTGTTTATAAGGAGGAGTTCAACCAGTGGAACATCTACGTGGAGTTTACCTCCAACAGGCCACAGGATGGGGGGGAGTACATTGTTAAACCTTCGGAAGCTGCCATCAGGAATTGGGTTATTAATGGAGATGTGACCAGGGGGGAAAGAAAATCATGGTGGACCGATTCGCTTTCCTTTGGAAGGACCGACAGCATCATTTGGAAATATATTGGTCTTGACACCCTTGGTACAAGGAGGGATCCCTATGTAAGTGATGGCAATGTTATTATTTATAAAACGCATAACTATTCCTTGCAGGTGGCCGAAGCCTTTAACAGGCTTGGGAGGGCGAATGAAGCCATTAAACTGGTGAACGAGATCAGGGTAGCTCTGGAAATCCCGACCATAAAGATGACGGCCAACAGCTCCATGATCGAGGTAGAAGATATGATTATGCGAGAGCGGGCCAGGGAGATGGCCTTTGAAAATCAAGTCTGGTATGATCTGGTAAGGGTCGCCAAGCGTAGAAGAGATCCGAATTACCTGATCGATCTGATTGTAGACAACACACCTGTGGAAAGCAAGGAATTTGTAAGGGCTAATCTTGAAAAGGTGGTCTCCACCTGGTGGCAGCTACCCTACCATGTGGATGCGGTTGCCCGTAATTCCAAACTTACCCAAAAACCTGGTTTCTAACAGCAAGATAAAATGAGATCAATGAAGCATAAGCCAATATTCCTTATAGTTCTTTTTTGCCTCCTCCTGTTTGCACCGGGAAGGATGCTGATTGCTCAGGACAAGAGCGAGTGCAAGGTCCTTGTGGAAACACTGGCAGGAAGCTACGAAGGAGATTGCAAGAAAGGACTGGCCAACGGGAAGGGAAAAGCAAAAGGAACGGACACCTATGAAGGAGAATTTAAAAAGGGACTTCCCGAGGGGGAAGGCATCTATACCTGGAGCAATGGGGATGTATTCTCAGGTACCTTTAAAAAAGGATTGAAGGAGGGTGATGGGAAACTGGTCTACCACCCCAATCAGTTTGCGGACAGTACTCTGCTTGGATTCTGGAAAGATGATATTTACTACGGTCTATACGAAGAACCCTATAAGGTATTTTCTAAGACCGGACCGGTGAACCGGGTTATTGTGAGACGCTTAGGAAATTCGCCTTTGGATATTCGAATCAGGGGCGAAATGGATATGCTCCGGGAAGGTGGAGTTAACTCAATTTATTTCAACGGTAGCGGATTTGATAATGTTCAATTTCCATTTACCCTGGATATGGAAGCAAACTATGCCAATGTCCCTGTAACTTTCAAGGTGGTCATTTATGAGCCGGGCTTGTGGGAAGTAGTTGTAAACTTTGATTAGCAAAACCATGAATAAAAAACTTTTTATAGCCACTCTCCTCTTCTTACTAGCCCTTTCAGGCACGGATGCCCAGGAAATGCTGCCCCTGGGGTGGCATTCAACTGACATTGGCTCCCAGGATATTCCGGGGAGTACTGCATGGGATTCTGAAGCTGAATTATTTACCCTGATAAGTACGGGCGATCAATCACCTGACTTCAGACCTGATAATGTGCATTTTGCCTATGCGGTGCAAAGCGGCAATTTTGAAATTGTTACCCTGGTTTCCTTTATCTATGGAATGGGAGAAATGGGTTACAGCTTAAATCCTTTTGAAGAAGCGGGGGTCATGATTCGTGAGGACCTCAGCTCTTTCTCAAAAGCCTATTACATGAGTGTATTAGGTGGAGATGGCGGGATTCGATATTATGTTAGAAACAACAATGATCAGGATGGCATGAACCATCCGGGCGAGGGTGCCAAAGGAATGCAGGTTCCGTGCTGGCTAAAGCTAAAGAGAGTTGGAAACAGTTTTGATTCTTACTTTTCCCTTGATGGGGTGAACTGGACTTACAGCCCCGATGCAAGCAGAACCATCGAAATGAATCCCACCTGCTATGTGGGAATATTTTGTCGTGGAAACGCAAATTATGTGGAACTCTTTGGCTGGGAAAATCCAAACAACGAGTCCATTGTTTCTGCCACTGCAGAATTTGAAGCCACAAAAATCGAGGAGATTGCGAATATCTATACCGTTCAGTATCCTATTCCTGGCCACTTTGTCAACATCAACACTGAGGAGAGTTACCTTGACATATCACAGGTATTCGGAAAACTTGATACAGATGAGATTATCTATGAGGCAAAGTCCTCCGATCTGGGCATCTGTAGGTCAAGCATCCCCGATGAAACAGATTCCATCCTTATAACTCCCAGGGGTATAGGGTCGGCCACTTTGACCCTTACGGGCGATGTCAGCTCCTTCAATCTGGTTAATAGTTTCCCTGTTTTTGTCTGGGATACCCCGGAAGGATGGCTTAGCCATGATTTAGGGATTATGAAAACAGCCGGGTTTGCGATGCAGGAAGCCGATCTTTTCACGCTGGGTGGTAGTGCAAATGTTTCTTCCCCGAATTTGAGTGAGGGCTTCCAATTCATGCATAAATCTTTGGTCGGCGATGCTGAAATATCCACAAAAATCGGTGCTGGGGAATTTCCTTCACCGGGGGGATTGGCAGGAATCAGTTTCCAGGCAGACTCAGTTGCACTGGATGCCGCAATGGCGAGACTTGTTTATACGGGAGAGGCTACGGTCCGCTTCGAGTCAAGAGCTAACAAAGGGGCTGTATTGATCTCACATGCAGAAACTGAAATGTCCGCTCCCTTCTGGATCCGAATGAATAAAACAGGCTCCCTGATGAGTGCTTATCTTTCTGAGGATGGAGTGAGCTGGACAGCCTTCGGGACAGTTGAGCTTGATCTGCCGGATGAATTTGAAGGGGGATTGATATGCGGTTCCAGTGATATTAGCAATCTTTCCATCATAAACTTTGAGGAGCTCACGCTGGTTCATTCGGAGCCCGCGGTAAATAATCCTGTCCCGGAGCAGAGGATGGCTGTTGGTCTCACCAGTGAAATTGACATTTCTGGTGTTTTTGGTCATCCGGATGGGATACTCCCTGAGATCACCCTTGAAAATTCCGATCCTGATGTAGTTACCACCAGTCTGAATGCTGAATTACTGCTCACCCTTACTGCAATTTCTCCGGGTGAGGCAATGATATCCCTCTTCACGGGAGATGATGAATTAACTACCGAGTTCCCTGTGTATGTGACCGAAGCGCTTGAATCAGACTGGATTTTTGAAGATATAGGAGAAACCATTAAAGAAGGATATCCCGCATATCTGGGAGATCAGTCCTATTCAATTTCTACTTTTGGAAGTGGCATCTCGGGTACCTCAGATCATTGCTCATTTCTCTACAAGGAAAAAACAGGGGCACAACGAATTGTTGCAAGTATCGGCTCCATTGAAGACCGGGGTGGTGCATCCCAGGCTGGAATCATGTTCAGGGAATCGACGGATTCAGGATCGCTCTATATTTTATATACCGTAACAGCCTATGAGGGGCTTAAACTCCAGTACCGTTGGGATGATAACAGTACGCCCGTAATTGAAGTTTCTAATCCGGACATAAAACTGCCCTGCTGGATCAAACTGGCAAGGAATGATTTTAACTACTTCGCCGCAGCTTACTCCCTGGATGGCGAAAGCTGGATCCCTCATGGAGAATTCAGCATTCCCCTTGACCTTTCACCGACCGCCCTGGTGGGATTAACCGCCACTTCGGGATTTAATGAAGGAAGCTCCCTTTTTGATAATGTGTATATCCAGGAGACTACCGGGATAGAGGATGCAGAAGTAAGCTACCCGGTGAAGGTGGATCATTATCCCAATCCTGTCCGAGAATCAGCAACCTTAAGAATCAATGTAAGCGAACAGGTGGATATGCAAATCATCCTCTACAATATGGCCGGGATGGTGGTTGCAGAACTGATGAATGAACGCTTAAACCCCGGACTCCATCACATCCTTCTAAATACAGATGAGCTAGTAAGCGGGAACTACTATTACCGGGTTGTCACCCAGGGTTATGTAATTACCAATAAAATTGTAAAAATAAGATAAATGAGACCTCTTATAATCATCCCTGTACTGATCCTTTGCCTGAGCATGGCAGGTTTGATCTCCTGTGCTGAAGATGAACTGCTTCTGCCCTCCGATTCCACTTACATGGGATTGTATCCCATCGATCCGGTTTCCGAAACAAACCTGGCCTTCTCAGATTACATGGCCAACCGCTACCTGAAAATAGGCAGCCAGGAAAACCGCCTGCTATTTATGGCCGATTCTATTGGCTCTATGCAGGTGGCTGAAGTCCTGGTACCGGAGGGTGAAGATTTCAAATCGGGCAGTTACAATTTTGGATGGCCTGTCGCCGCCATGAACGGTTCAAGCATCATCGTCTCAACCCAGAGGAAACTGCTCCCCGGTCAGGCAGATGACAAATCGGGCAAGGGACAATTGTTGATCACTTCAGATGATGCAGGAGAAACCTGGTCAAAGCCTGTTGAGGTGCAGAACCTTCAACCCTATGGCTACCGTGTGGGCGATTTGAGTTGTATAGGAAATTTCGAAGGAAACATTATCCAGAAGGGAAATGGCACTATGATTACGGAAGATAAGGGTGCCAACTGGAAGCCCTTCCCCAGGGCATTTAAATATGTCACGCAGGAAGCCTATGGACCCAATGGTCCAAGAATCCACAATCACCCTGCTTTCGGACTCATTTTTGTCACAGGTACCTCTGCTTCCATTGGAACAGGTTCGGTAATTAGATCTGACAATGGGGTATTATGGGAAGACAGCGACTGGGGAATTGAGGGGGATGATCCTGTAAATTGTCCGGGACCCTCCTCACTCGTTTTGGAGGATGGAAGCATCCTGATGGTATCCAGCAACGGCTTACAGATGGTTCAGTACCTTTACAAGTATAAAGCAGGAGATACCTATGACGGGATTCTATTTACTGCAGACATCTTATTTGACATCAGCACTTCTCTCTCTGCCAATGACGTACCCGACCTTATATACAATCCTGTATCGGGGAAGATCGAAATGATGGAAAGCAATCCCGGGGCACTTATACTCTGGAGCATCGACCCTAAAGACTTAATGGAGGGCAGTATAGATTGGGAGCTGGAGACTGTACTTATGAAAAGGACCGGCATATCTTCCATGCATCCGGCAGGATCTGTAGTTGATCTCGATAAACAACTACAACATATTTTCCTCTACATGGGCGGAGAATACCCCGACAGGAACTGCATCTACAAGCTTAGCAGGTCGCTGGATACCAAATCTCTGGCCTCCTGGATCAATGAGCAGAGGATACAGATGGGGATTTAGACCGGAACATAAAAATCCTCTGCGCTCGGCTTGCATCATGCTTTAAATCATCAGCTCCATGAGCTCTTGTAATCCTTTTTCCCGGTTTAAATGTACCCTGGACACACTTTGTGAAACACTACCCAATATCTGCATGATTATACTATACCTCAATGATTTTATTATTTATATATCCAATGTGTTCATTGTATTTAACATAGCCTAGTTGATTCGTTCTGATATGAGTATTTCCAATTTTAAAATCAGGCGTGTTACAATGGGAATGACCATATATCCAATAGTCCGGACCCTTTGATTCAATCAGATCGAATAACTCCACGGCAAATGCCTCATTTAAAGCACTGCCCTTATACTTTTCGGGATAGTTTAAAAGAGTGGGGACATGGTGGGTTGCTACCACTGAATTATCGGTGTTGTTGTGGTGAAGCGTCTTTATAAGAAAATCAATACTTTGGGCATGTAATTGATTGTAATTTTCAGCAGAAAAGCGATTGCCTTTGTATTTAATTACATGAAAATCACTCATGCCCCTTTCAACCCGCCACTGATTTACCAAGTTAATTTTGGACCACAGCGAAGAGAAAATAATATTGA
>JAOZLK010000289.1 GCA_029934875.1 Bacteroidales bacterium
GTGAGAAGTGAAGATGAAAAGAAAGCTGATGAATGGTTGTTCAAGGACCGGGAGAAAATCAGGATTGAGAATAACGGGACCATGTATATTAAAGAAAAGGGAGAACTTTATCTTTCGAAAAAAACATACAGGCAAATAAGCCAGGGAGAACCGGGAGTATATCATTTTTCAGAATCTGATGGAGCCAGGGTCCTGAGGACCGGTTTCTCCAGCAGATACCTGCCACTACTCCTGGAAGGAGCCATTACTGAGTATCACTCCAACGGCAATGTAAAATCCATCTCCCAGTACAGTGATAATCAATTGATTTCCAATCAGAATTGGTTAAGAAACGGGGATCGGTACATCGATTCCATCTTCTATTCGGCCGACCAGGAACCGGAGTACAAAATGGGACCGGAGTTCTTCCACAAATACCTCCTTCAGAATCTTTACAACTCGGATATTGACCTGACCCAAATCCAGGATGTGGTGGAACTGGGATGGGTGGTTATGGAAAATGGCAAGATGGAAGGGATCATCACCCTGTCAGGGAAATCCTTACAACTGAATCAATTTATCGTAAATACAGTTGCCGAAATGCCTGGAGATTGGCAACCTGCCATGCTGGATGGACGGGCTGTGCGATATTTTATATCCGTTCCCCTGAATTTTCAGCAGCTTGAAATCTCTTTCCAGGAGCTGGAGCTCTCCTCGGGAACCCTGCACTACAACAGGTACTGATCACATTTCTACCTCAGCGTCAGTTTGATAATTGTATCAATGGCTTTCACCTTCTCCGGGGGTATGGTAAGGACCAGTCCGGAAGTGCCCTTCTTCACTTTTATGTCCACCTTTGATCCATCGTCGAAAAACAGTGCCGATTTTATCTTGGGAAGGTAGCCTTCAATCTCGATTGAGCCTTCACCCGGATCAAGCACATGTACATATACTACATCGCCCTTCTGTGTAAGCGCCCCCCACTCTTGAGGTTTTACAGCTCCCCCACGGGTTCCGTAAACAGCTTCACCGTAGGTTTCCAGCCACTGCCCGATAGCCATCAAAGTATCCACATTTTCGGGTTGAATCTTCCCGTTGGGCATGGGTCCTGTATTCAGCAGGAAGTTGGCTCCATAGCCTGCGGATCTGACCATGGTGTGGACTAAGGTCTCAACCGACTTATAATTCTGATCCACAAGGTTAAATCCCCAGGATCCGTTCATGGTTTCGCACATCTCAAGGGGCACCTCCGTGGAAACACCGGTATTGTTGAATCCCATAGAGTTCTCTCCCGGCAGGTCACGTTCAAACATCATAAAATCTTCACCTGGATAAGGCATTTTATGATGGTTGCTCCCAATCAAAGCTCCGGGCTGGTGTTTATGAATCAGGGAATAAGTCTCCGCCAAACGCCAGTCGGCATCGGGTTTGTCCCACATACCATCAAACCATATGCCCCCGATCTCTCCATACTGGGTCAGAAGCTCGGTCAGCTGGGTATTCATGTAATCGATGTACTTATCCCAGTCTCCTTCTGTTGACCGGCCCTCAATGTCATTTCCCGTTCGGCCCTGTGGAACATAATCGGGATGGTGCCAGTCCAGCTGGGAATGATAGAAAAACAGTTTTATCCCCTGCCTGTCGCATTCTTCCTTCAACAAGCCAATCACATCCTGGCCATAGGGGGTGGCATCCACGATATTGTAGTCGCTCACCTTTGAATCGTACATGGCAAAGCCGTCGTGGTGTTTGCTGGTAATGGTGATGTATTTCATTCCTGCCTTCTTCACCATGGAAACCCACTCTTTTGCATCAAATTGAGTAGGGTTGAAGAAACCTGGCAATTTTTCATACTGTTGAAGGGGAATGTTCTTCTGACTCATGATCCATTCGGCAATACCCTGGTCACCACCTCCACCCATGATGGAGTAGACGCCCCAGTGCACGAATAGTCCGTATTTATTATCCTGGAACCATTCACGATTATCCAGATTTTCCTGTGTTGGCACATATCCTTCCTGGGCAAAGAGACTGAAGCTGAGGCAAAGCATCAGAAGGCTGGTAATTGCGGTGCTAAAGGTCTTGGTTTTCATGGTACTAAAATGGTTTATCAATGTGGATTAAAAAGATTAGCTGAAGTTACTGCAAAATAATATATTTATTGTTTCGAAACCAAGAACTTAGCATGAAAGTTAACAAAGCCTTCATTCCTGTATTAACAGCCATGTTTCTGATAACAGGCTGTGCTCCTGCCATGGAAAAACCTAACATCGTATTTATCCTGGCCGACGACATGGGACATTCGGACCTGGGATGCTACGGCGCGGAGATTCTTGAAACGCCCAATATTGACCAGCTGGCAGAAAATGGTCTTCGCTTCACAAACTTCTATAATACGGGTCGTTGCTGGCCCACCCGGACCAGTTTAATGTCGGGGTATTATCCCCACCAGGTCTTGTCCGACCCTATCCAGGGAGTGGACTTTAAAAATGGTCTTTTCAGACCAGTAAATGAAAGCTGGTTGCCTGCCCTTTTGAAGAATCATGGTTACAGCAGCTATCACTCGGGCAAATGGCACCTTTTCAGAAGGGCTCCGGAGCATCATGAAATGAGCCAGGAGGAAGTTGGCTTTGAGCATTCATACAGAACTCAGGATGGAAGGCACCTTCGTCCCCGCCTCCTGATAGAGGATGGTGATACTATTCCTGTACCTGGCCCGGAATATGAATATGAGGCATCCAGGGCCATCGTGGATCATGCCATCAAATACCTTGAAGAACATCACGAAAAGAAGACAAATGAACCCTTCTTTGAATACATAGCATTTATTGCACCCCATTTTCCACTGCAGGCCCTGCAAAGTGACATTGACATGTACAGGGAGAAATTCATGCTTGGATGGGATGAATTAAGGGTTTACCGGGCCGAGAACCGGGAGGTCATGGGCTTCGACTCTCATGTAGTAAATGCGCTGGAACCAGAACGTTTTGCACCCTGGAACCTCACAGAGGAGGAGCTGGTGGCCCAGATTGACAAATCAGAAACCGGCAGGGCCATTCCCTGGGAAGCGTTAAGCAGGCCTCAACAGGAATTCCAGGCCACTAAAATGGCCATCCATGCAGCCATGATCACCCGAATGGACAGAGAGGTTGGCCGTTATGTGAAAGCTCTGAAGGATATGGGTTATCTCGATAACACCATAATCTTTTTCTGCTCCGACAATGGGGCCAGCACAGAGCAGATGAACCGGGCTGACAAACATACCCCGAGCTCAGAACCTGGCTCAGCCGATTCTTATATCTGCCTGGGGCCAGGCTGGTCCACAGCCGCCAATACTCCTTTCAGACTGCACAAGACCTGGTTACATGAGGGCGGAATTGCCACACCCCTGGTGGTCCACTGGCCAGCAGGTATCAGGGATAAAAACAACTTCAGGGACATGCCCTCTCATATTATCGATATTGCTCCCACCATGCTGGAACTTGCCGGCGGAGACCCCGGGGAACTTAAGGGTCAGTTTGAGGCACCCGGTATCAGCCTTGTACCTTTTCTGAACGAGGACAAAAAGACAGACCGGCCTCCCCTCTTTTTCAACCACGAGCAAAAGAAAGCATTGAGACATGGCGACTGGAAAATTGCCACCATCGAGGCGGACGGAACCTGGGAATTGTATAAGCTGGCAACAGACCGGGGAGAAACCCACAACCTTGCGGATGAAAACCCCGAGAAGCTTGATGAGCTTGTGGGTTTGTGGGAGGCTCAAAGAGATGAGATCGTTCAGCAAATCAGGGTCGACAAATAAACCATCAACTTAAAGCACTATTATATGACATCCAAGGAAAGATTAATGATAGCTCTCAAGGGAGGCAAGCCTGATCGTTTGCCAGCAAGCCTGCACCAGTGGCAGGGATACCACCTGGACACATATATGGGTGGCGTCAGCGATCTTGAAGCCTTTAAGCATGTTGGTCTGGATGCCCAGATCCAGTATTTTGAGGATATGGCCCAATTCTGGCTGGTGGACGCCGATTTCACTAAATTCAATACCTCGACATGGAAGGATATTCCCGAAGTGATCTCGGCCAATCCGGATAAGAGGATCGTGCATCATACCATTGAAACTCCCGGTGGAATACTCACCTATAAAACTGCCGGAGACCGCAAGACCACCTGGATCAATGAGTACCTGATCAAGAGGGATGAAGACATCAAGCTGATCAGGGATTATATGCCGGTGCCAAAACTCAACCTGGCCCCCATTGAAAAGAAATATAATGAGATCGGTGATGATGGCATACTGCGTGGATTTGTATGGGGTGACCAGGCTGGATGCTGGCAGCATGCAGCCTGCCTGATGGATATAACAGAACTGATCTACGCGACCTTCGAAAAACCCGACTGGGTTCATGAATTATTGAAGATTCTGCTCAACAAAAAATTACAATTTATTGAGTCAATGAAGGGTGCCCGCTTTGACCTGATAGAAACGGGTGGTGGCGCCTCCTCAAGCACACTTGTTTCACCCGATTTGCATAAAGAGTTCTGCCTGCCTTATGACAGGACCATGCATAATGCTTTGCACGACCTGGATTTCCTTATTAGCTATCACACCTGCGGTGGTACTTTTGGCATAGAGGAACACATCGTTGAAAATGGATGTGATGCCTCTGAAACACTTGCACCTCCCAGTGTGGGAGGAAACCAGGAACCCTGGGAGTTTAAGAAAAAGGTGGGTGACAGGATTGCCTGTATCGGAGGCGTGGACCAGTACAGTGTACTTACCTCAGGCTCAAAAGAAAAGATCCGCCAGATCACCCAAAAATTATTTGAAACGGTTGGTCCGGATGGCGGATATATTTGTGCCGCCTCTGATCACTTCTTTGATACGCCCCCCGAAAACCTTGCCATCTTTGCCAAAGCGGCGAAGGAATGTATCTACTAGGCTTAGATCCTGGAAGATCCTCAAGTAAATCAGGGCTGAAAAATAAATTTGGGGTCTATTCCTGTGAGAATACGCTTATCCAGCGTCCATAACATATGTTTTCCTTCGATTACCGATTGAATGATAATGGCATCCATCAAGCCTATCCCCGATTGAAGAAATCGCTGACTACTTGCATAATTAGCTGCCTTGATCATTGAATCCTGCCCAAATTCAGCCCTGGGGAGAATTTGCCAGTATGATTGAATAATATCTTTTTCTTTCTGCATCCTTACCCCATAAAGAAGCTCAGCAAAGACTGGCTCGATAGAAAGAGCCATTTGAGATTTTAGTAGAGTCTGAACTGTAGCTTTAAAAGGCTGCTTTTGTTTGAAAAACTCGATCCAAACTGATGTGTCAATCAGAATCATTGCCTATTATTCATGTTGCGAATATCTTCAGCTGAAAATCCATCCTGAAATTGAATAGGATTCTGGCTCAGTTTCTCATTAAGGTTTTCAATTCGCTTGGCATATAACCAATCATTTAATGCTTTGATCAGGCTGTCCGTAATATTCTTGCCATCAGTGTACTTCCGAACATCACTAATGATCTCATCAGGAATTAGAGCGGTTACTTTCATATTATACGTTTTATAAATACGATAATAGTATCGTATGCTAATATACGATATACCAATCCCAAAGTCAACTCTTGGCATAAATTTCTATCTCCTAATGTGACCAGTTCAGAATGATCGTACGATCATCTCTGCACGAATTGAGCAAACATCAGGCTTAAACAAGCAAGAGAAAGAGCTGGGAAAGGAATAACATTGTATTGGATAATATTAATGTTCAGAGAATCTAATACACCCTTTCATGAAACAAGTTCTTACCTGGAATAGAATGCCATTGATCCTGATGATTTTCTTAGCACTTGGTGCTTGTTCTGAAAATCAAATCAAAGTCTCCAGCTTTTGCGAATCCCTGGAACCTGTTGGCCGTATCCTGGAGGATCCGAAATGGGCCAACTGGGATATGGCTCCTATCTATGACGAATCGGGGAAGATCCACCTTTTCGTAGGACGATGGCCCAGTGATGGAAACTGGCTGGTAAATGCACAGATCGTACACGCCGTCGCGGAAAATCCGGAAGGCCCTTACGTGGTCCTGGATACAATCTTTCAGGATGACACCATCTCCTATTATAATCCACAAATTAGCCAGGTTGATGGAGGCTATGTAATGGTATATGCCTACAAGGAAAGGTCGCTTCCAAGGATGAATCAGAAAGTGGGGCTGGCCACATCAAACTCACTGGACGGACCGTGGAAAA
>JAOZLK010000290.1 GCA_029934875.1 Bacteroidales bacterium
CCATTCCAGATCCAGCAGCGCTTCATCTGCACCCGGACAAAAAGAGGCATCCTGCAAGCCATGTAGAAACAGAACCGGCTTTGGCGCTGCCAGGGCAGCCCAATCGCACTGTTCCATCACCGGAGCCAGCTGATGACTGATCCCACAATCGCAATGAGGCGGGATCCGGAATCGCTTCTCATAATGATTCCATGTACTCAAAATGCATACGACTACCCCGGTTTTTACCCGAGGATCAAGTGCCAGGAGGTTCATGGCCAGGTGACCCCCGGTGGAAAGCCCGCATACAGCCACCCGATCCATATTTACAGATGGGTAAGTGGTGCAAACATCCATGGCTGTCATGGCATCCCAGGTCCACTCCCCCTGGAGGGTCCAACTGGAATACTGCAGCTGATGATCCATGGTGGCCGGCTGCAGAACCGCCCATCCCCTGTTTGCAAAATAGGCACAGAAATCATCAATATGGCCCTCTCTGAAAGCAGCCGAATCAGCCTCGCCCCATGAGCTTTCATGACCATGAAGTCCCACAAGCAAGGGTGCTTTCTTTCTGCCATAGGGAAGGCTCAGCAGGGCTTTATTCCGGCGATTTTTTTTCGACTTGTAGGAAAAAGAGATCAGTCTGAAATTCTCATATTCTTCCTCGTATTCGATCTCCACATCTCCGGGGATCCTGTCCGGTAAGCTGCCTCCCATCAGGGTATGGATCAGGGAATCACGGTACTGCTCCTGCCAGTCCGGGAAATCTGAGGCAGAGTCCGGAAAGCGGGAATTCCTCATATACAGCTGTCCCTTATACTGTTCCATCTCCTCAGCCGTTGTTGGAATGGCCGTGACAGGAGCCCGGATCAGCTCAAAGATCACTTCTGCACTCCCCTCCTTCTCAGGCAGCAAGCTGAGACCATACATAAGGTAGCCCAGGCTTCCGTCCCATCCTGGAGTAAGGGTGGCCGCAACATTTCGGGTAGAAAGCAGCCGAAGAGGACTTTCTGATTTCAGCACCAGGAAGGCTTCCTCAAGCCTGGAGAATTCTATAGAAAGGATCTCATCCTTCAAGGAAGAATGGCTAATACCACCCATCCGGGTTTCCATGTGCAGGGGCTGAACGCCCTGGGCTGAGAGCTTATATCCGGATAAGAAAAGGAAGAGACAAATAAGGAAGATAAAGCGGGCTTTCATTTCATTTCCATATTTCGTGTTTTAATTCAGCAAACTCTGCCACTGCATATATTGCTCCAGGCTAAGTGGCAGTTCAAAGGCCAGGTAATGATTGTTAAGAAGCTCTCCCCTTGATTCCCATTCGATCAGCCACAGGGTGTTTTTCCCGGGATCGGGCAGGTATCCTGCCACTAACTTCCCGTTCTTCCCCACCTTGTAGACTGAACTGTAAACCACCCTCTTTGTATCTGCATCCCTGACAGTCAGCCTGCCTTCCACATCCTCTCGTGTATCATTGACCACCACAATGGGGTGCCCTGCTCCAGGAGCATCCTCCACCAGGCCCTCATCCCCGATCATTACACATACATCCTTCTGAACCTTCCTGATGTACTCGTAGGCCAGTTTCTTATTTCCGTAATAATCAACAATTGCATCCGAAATTACAGGCCAGCCATCGCGCAGGTTCCACCAGAGAATTCCGTTGCGATCAAATTTATTCATGCGCCAGAATTCCACAAAGTATTTCATGGCCTCGGCCTGAACCGCCTGTGAGGCAGTAATAAAGGTATCCAGGTCAGTGGGAAGCTCCCCGAACAGAACATCCACCTGCTTAATCATCAGATTGTTTCGTTCCCGGCTGGTTTCAGCATGAGGGTGAGACATGACTGCCTTGGCCTGCCATTGCCGGTTCCACTGGAATCCATCCTTCCAGGGGTAGACAAACTCCGGTTCCATCATCTTCTCCAGGCTTTCCCGTGAGGGACAGCCATGGTAGCCTATTTCGCTTACGAACTTTGCCCTGTTGGCCGTATAAAACGGGGCCTTGAAGTAGCCTCTTGGTCCCCAGAGATGCATTTCAGGAGAGGCTTCCGGATTGATCCTGTTGCTCAGGCTGAATACCTCGGAGCTAATGAAGGGGGAAGAGGGCAGGTAGGCTGTTTTCGGGTCGTATTCCCGAACCGCCTGGGGCAAAACCTGCCGGCTGATCACATCCGTATTTGGATCGAGGTGGGACTGATCACCCGACCAGTTCAGCGATACATCATTTTCATTGTTCCCCGCCCAGAGCACGATGGAAGGATGAGTGCGAAGGCGAAGGATTGCTTTCCGGGCCTCCTTTCGCACCTTCTCAGAAAAAACGGCATCCTGCGGATAGGTGGTACAACCCATGGTAAAGTCCTGCCATACCATAATCCCCCTGCGATCGCATAGCTCGTAAAAGGCATCACTTTCATATACATTGCCGCCCCATAGCCTGACCATATTGCAATTCAAATCTGCCAGCATGTCCACCGCAGCCTCCACATGTTGTATATCCCTGCTATGCAAGGCATCCAGGGCGACCCAGTTGGTCCCTTTTATAAAAACCTTCTCCCCGTTCACCACAAACACAAACTCTCCAGGTAAATCCGGGGTATTCACTTCCGAACGCACAAGTTCAGCTGTTCTGATTCCAATCTGTTGCCGGTTCTCGCACAGCACATCCCCATTGGCATCTCTGAGTGTGAGCGAGGCATTATAGAGGGCAGGATTCCCCATACCCCGTGGCCACCAGAGATCAATATTTTGCAGTCCGTCAATTCGCTCCCTGCTTACCGTGGTGTAGATCTTTACGCTTTTCTCAAAGGCCACCCGACCCTCTCGCTCAAGCCTGATCTCTATGCTCAAATCATCAATATTGAGTCTGTCAGTGGCAAACTCCCAATCCACGTACACACTGGCCCTCCCCTTGTCCACATCCACTTCTTTCGTGACCCAGTAAACACTCTCCCAGTGGGTAGGGGGAATGATCTCCAGCTTCACATCGCGCCACAGGCCTGCACTGACCAACCTGGGCATGATATCCCAGCCAAACATATGGGGTGCTTTGCGAATGCTCACCGCCTCGGCCAGGCCGTCGTACCTGACACCAAAATTATTCCTTACATACTTACGGGCCTCCAGCACCGTGGAGTGGATGCAGATGTAAAGTTGATTCTGCTCCTTCAGTAAATCTGTAATGTCAAAGTGATGCTCCACGAACATGTTTTCCACCCGGGCAATCTTCACATCATTCAGCCATACATCGGCGATGCAGTCGATGCCCTCAAGGCACAGTTCAATGCGGTGACCCGAGGGGACATCAGGCTTGTCAAAGGAGCGCTCATACCACCACTGGTAGGTCTCATACTGCCTCAAGTTATATACATTGTCACCAAGCATGGGATCATCAATGATTCCGGCTTCTTGCAGATCAATTTCCACATTACCCGGTACAATGGCAGCTATCTTTGAAAAAGCAGATCGTTTTAGTTCTCGGGGTGATTGGGGAGCCTTTTCATCCTGGACCCCGTAATGGAGAGTCCATGAAGCTTCACTCCCTGAGTTCAAGGAGATAAGCTCTTTTGAACTGGGCTTATTTGGAACTTCAGAAAGTGCAAAGTCCTGATCCGGCTTGCCGGGATTGCAGGATATCAGCAGGATGCATGAGAAAAAAAAGGGCGCCAGGATACTTTGAAAGGTTCTGATCATCAGGGAATGCTTTGAACTTCAAGCTGTAATTTACATAATCCCTGCTAAATTCAATAGTTTTCATCAAGTGTGTCTGCCAGGCTTGTCTTCTTTTCTTAGCTTGCGTAACAATCTTTTGAAACACTATCGCACATGAGGCTCATAAGTATTTTCATCTCTACTACCTTTATCATTCAGTTTATTGGTGCCTGTACCAATAATGCAGAAGTTAATAGTCAAAACTTAGCTATGGAGAAAGAAGCTTTTCAAAAAGAGATTGAGGGCAAGAGGGTAGATTTATTTACGCTTAACAACGGAAAGGGATTAATTGTGCAAATAAGCAACTATGGCGGTAAAATTGTCTCTATCATTTTTCCTGATAAAAATGGTGACCCTGCTGATCTATGTTTGGGCTATGAATCCATTGACCAATATATTAAGGGATCAGCATCCATTGGGGCAACAATCGGGCCCTATGCAAATCGCATTGCCAATGCACAATTCGAATTGGACGGAATAATCTATTCCCTGGATAAAAACAATGGGGAAAATATGATTCACGGAGGCAGTGCATCATTTCGATCCAAAGTTTGGGATGTTGAAAAGGCAGAAGATGATCTCCTGACCTTATCGATCCTGTCTGAAGACGGTGAAGGGGGATTTCCTGGAAATTTACTTCTTACAGTTAGCTTTTCCCTTAGCCCTGACAATGAGCTGCTTATTCAATATCACGCCAGTACCGACCAAAAAACTGTCGTTAATTTTACCAACCATGCATTTTTTAACCTGGCAGGAGAAGGTAGCGGTGATGTTTTGGGACACGAGCTCTGGGTAAACGGCGACTCAATCACACCTACAGATGCCAGCGGCATTCCCACAGGTGAGATTATACCCATTGAAGATACACCCTTCGATTTCAGAACCTTTAAAGCAGTTGGAAGAGATATTGGCCAGGATAACATACTGCTTAAAAATGCAGGAGGATACGATCATAATTTCGTGCTGAACCGCCAATCACCGGAACTCTTGCACGCTGCTAGCCTGATAGATCCTGGGTCTGGAAGAGTCATGGAGGTTTTTACCACTGAACCGGGTTTGCAGGTATATACAGCAAATACTTTGAACACTGTAGGTAAGGGTGGAAACGAGTACGGACCTTATTCTTCAATCTGCCTGGAAACCCAGCATTTTCCCGACTCCCCCAATCATGCTAACTTTCCTTCAACCGTTTTGAAGCCGGGGAGTGATTACAATTCTACTACTATTTATAAATTCGGCATTGATCTTAAAAATAAGTATTGACAGCAAATTCAAATTGATTCATAAATATATTTTTGAATACTGAGATATTATTTTGTTCATAGAATATGAGCATAGCTTTTTTATATTCAACAGAGTCTATTGTTCTAAATGATATTGGGCAATATTTATTACTTATCAAGCAAGCATTACTTACGATTCTTGCCAATCGTTTATTTCCATCATTAAATGCTTGTATGTAAGATAATAGAACCAGGAGAATCAAAGCTTTTTCAAATACATTCTTGGCGGTATTAACCAAATTGCACATTTGTTGTAATGCTTCACGTATTTGATATTCATTATCTAATGGTTTGTAATTTGTACCAGAGATTCCTACTCTTCTTTTTCGGATATTACGATCTACGCTTAATTCTTTGGTCAATATGCTGTGTATATCTTCAATTCTTCTTATTTCTATTGGATTAAGATAGTCTGGGTTTGCAACTATAAAATCTATCGCCTCTTTATGATTCAATAGCATAGTTGCTTCATCCTTATTTTTACCTTCTGCTGTTTCTTTTTCTTTTAATAACCTTTCGGTTTCTAATAGTGAATAAGTGTTACCTTCTATCTGTGAGGATTTCCAGCTTAAATCTATTGCTAATCTTTCTAGCTCCTTATGATATTGAGAATCAGAAAGTGTTTGAAGATTCTCTGTATATTTTGCTTGTAGCTTATTTAAGCGGTCCAATTCTTCAATAGTAAATAATTGCACTACATGTAGAGTCGTTGGAATTAGTTCAAGATTAAATTCTTCTTTTATGATTCGATCGTCTATCTCAGCTTGGAAGTAATCATCAATGTCAATTGGATAAATAATTGCATACGATTGACTGATTTTGTATTTAGTGCCTTTTCCTTTGCCTTCTAATTCAACATAGTTTTCTTCCTTTATCCTATTCAGGATTCGTTTTACTGTCGCATAACCTATGTCAATTCCTATCCCTTCGTGTATCTCTTTTGAGGATTTCAAGGGATTCTTTGCAATGTATTCTATGATTAGATTTTGATTCCTCTCCATTTTAAAGCTCTTTTAATAAAGTATTGTAGCTCAATTATGCTACAATTTGAGCCCTAATATAGTATAAATTGAGCTACAAATCAAATAGGGCTCATATTATTTGTATATAGAGCTCATTATTTACATGAAATGAGCCTTAATAAGTGAGGTGGTGAGCTTTAAAGAAGGAATGGAAATGACCTATAACGCCGCGCTAAACGAAGTTCCGCTTTGAGAACGGAGGA
>JAOZLK010000291.1 GCA_029934875.1 Bacteroidales bacterium
AGCAAAATTATAATAAAGCATGAACTTTGCACTATTCAACATGGTACTAAATTAATTATTTGTTGGGTTATTGGTTTGTTATTATGTTTGTTATATCTGAAGAATCAAATAGCCTTATTTTATTTAAAACTGATTATGAGAATATTTAGTTTAATTCATTTTAGAAGATGGAGTATATTGATAGGAACCATCTTCCTTACTTTGCCTCTTTTTTTCTGCTCTCGTGCAGATCAATTTTCTGCTTAAGATTATATCCAAATTCAGGAGAATTTTATTACACCGGAGGAAAGCAATAAACCCTGGTGTTATTATTGGAAATATAAAAAGCCCGGCAGGTTTGATCCTGCCGGGCTTTAATTTGTTGTTTATTTTTCTGGTTAATAACTAATTCTTTACAAATCTAAGGACCTTTACATCACCTTCAAAAGTTCTGGCTTTTATCAGATATAATCCAGAATCCAAAGATTCAATACTAAGTTCCAGTTTTGATCCTGAATTATTTTTAACCTGCTTAAGTACCTGTCCGGTAATATCAAGTATTGCTATGGTCTCGATATGAGAAGCATAATCAATATGCAGGACATTATTTGCAGGGTTCGGATACAACTTCATGTTATTTGGAATCATATCGCGGGCAGAAGTATTATTAACAATAATGATATCCTTTATTCCTGTTATTCCGGTTCCGTCTGTTGCAGTTGCTGTGACCGTTACAGTTCCTCCAGCTACGGCAGTAAGAAGACCCGCAGCATCAATGCTTGCAATGGCATCATCACTAACCGACCATGTTACATCCAGGCTGGAAGCATTACCAGGAATTATAGTGGTCGACATCTGCATTGTATTACCTAAACCTTTAAGAGTGTCAGAATCACATTTAACAGTAATACGCATTACATAGATTTTAAGAGTCACAATAATGTCTTTCGTTCCTGTAACACCCGATGCGTCCTCGGCAGTTGCTGTAACAGTAACAGTACCATCATTAACACTTGTAAGCAGACCACTTTGATCGATAGTTGCAATGTTCTCATCATTCACCGACCATGTGAAGTCTTTGTTTGTTGCATCTGCCGGGCTTATGGTGGCAGTCATCTGCATAGTGGTTCCTTTAACATCGAAAAGCTCAGAAGCATCACTGGTTACATCGATCGCACTTACAGCTACATTTGCAATTACAGTAATATCCATAGTTGATGTAATTGCAGTGTTTTCGGTTGAAGTTGCAGTTACACTCACAGTACCTCCAATTACAGCTGTAAGTAGCCCTGTTGTTGCATCAATGCTTGCAATGGCATCATCACTAACCGACCAGGTAACCGTGCTATCTGAAATATTTGGCCATGGAGTGGATAGCATCTGCAAGGTGGTTCCCGTTCCTATGGTCTCTTTTCCTCCTTCACTGCTGACATCTAAAGATTCCAATGCCGGTGCTGTGGTTATGAATCGTATGAAATCAACAGAAACCCTGTCAATTCCGGCAGTAGCAAGACCCTTGATAGGATCGAGACGGAAATAACTATAAGTATCTTCAGGAGTCCAGCCTACATTGAAACCTTCATCAGCACTCCAACTATCTAAATCGTACATATCTATATATATATCTTTAAATTCCGATTGAAGCGTATCAAGAGGGATTCTTAAAGTCTGAATTTCTGAAGGAGTGGGGAATCCTTTCCACATAAATAACTCTCCACTGGGATCATTAGACTCATTTTTCACACTCAGGTGCATGTATTTAATATCACCCACTGTCCAGGCAGAAGTAAAAATCTGACTGTACAAGTATGGATCGTCGCCAATCACATCAAGTACCAGACTGCCATTAGCATGACTTGCATCTATTTGCATTACTTCTGTACCACCACTACCAGCTACACCCCAGCCGTCAACATCATTTGTAAATTCCCAGGCATTGATCTGCGCGGTAGATACAATAATAGTCTTGCTTCCGGAGATTGAAGTTTGGTCAACTGATGTAGCAGTAACAACTACTGTGCCTTCCGCAACTGCAGTAAGAATACCAGTTGCATCGATGGTGGCTATTCCTGTATCATCTACCGACCATGTAACAGTCTTATCTCCAGCTTCGAAAGGAGTTATTACCGTTCCCATCTGCAACACGCCTCCTATGGCTGAGATGTTTGAGTTATCACTAGTTACCTCAACACCCGTAACGCTAAGAGCTTCTCCAACTGTAATTACAGCTGTTCCTGAAACCGAACCGTCAAGTGTTGATGTAGCAGTAACCGTAACATCACCTAAAGATACTGCGGTTAATAAACCCTCGTCATCAATGGTGGCTATTGCAACATCATCCACAGACCAGATCGCATTCCGGTTTGCCAGCTCAGGTTCATAAGAGAGAATCATCTGTAAAGTATTTCCAAGGCCGAATATACCAGTTATACCTTCTTCACCTGCAACAGTATATGTGGTTGGCACGATAGGACTTTCCTCAAGAAGACGTATAAAGTCATAAGAGATTGTACCACTTGCAGCAGCATCATCATTTGCAGGATCAAGCCTAAGACCGGCCATGTTTTGGTCTGGTGTCCAGGTAGCGATGGTTGTCAGATCCACGAACACATCCACATAATCAGTATTGTTAGCGGTAATAGGATATACAGTATGCCCTAAGCCATCGGGAACGAGCCATGAAATAAACATTCCAGTCTCATAGGCGGTTTCATTTTTCATTTTCAGGTGCAAATATTCCAGATCACCGGGAGTCCATGGTGTTGGCAGAGCGTTCTGGAACCATGGATCAGCTGCTGTAATAGTAACGACAGCTTTTCCACCAACAACTTCTACAGTACAATTACTTAAATTGGTCCAGCCTTCAAGATCTCCGTCTGTGTCAAATTCCCATGCATTTTTTTGGGCAGCGTGCACGTTGATGACAGCTGTTCCTGAAACCGAACCGTCAAGTGTTGATGTAGCGGTAACCGTAACAGCACCTTCAGTTACAGCAGTTAACAATCCATTGTCATCAATGGTGGCTATTGCAACATCATCCACAGTCCAGATCGCATCGCGGTTTGCCAGCTCAGGTGCATAAGATAGAAGCATCTGCAGGCTATTTCCAATGCCAATTATACTATTAACATCACCTTCACTTGCAACAGTATATGAAGTTGGCACAATAGGGCTTTCCTCAATAAAACGTATAAAATCATAGGAGATTGTCCCACTTGAAAGATCGTCTGAAGGATCCATTCTCAGAACAAACATCTCTTCGTCCGGCTGCCATGCTGGCGAAGTTGTCAGATCCACGTATAATTCCACATAATCAGCATCATTTGCTGAAATTGCGTAATGAATATCTGCAAGTGCGGGATCTCCATCAAAGATCCATCCAATTAACATTGCAATCTCAGAGCTGGTTTCATTTTTCATTTTCAGGTGCAAATATTCCAAATTACCAGGGAGCCATCCTTTTGGCAACCAGTTCTGGAACTTAGGATCAGCTCCTGTCATAGTAACGACAGCTTTTCCACCAACCGCTTCTACAGTACAATTAGACATATCTGTCCAACCTTCAAGATCTCCATCTGTTTCAAATTCCCATGCATTTTTCTGATCGCCAACATTAATGGTTTTCGACCCTGTCAGGCCTGTGGCATCATCTGTGGCAGTAACAACAACTGTTCCATTGGCAACAGAGGTAAGGAGTCCATCTGTATCAATAGTAGCAACGCCAGGATCGTCCACCGACCAAGTCACAGCTGCTACAGCAACATCGTTAATTGACATATCCGTAGCCATCTGCCAGGTAGTTCCTATTCCGCTCATGTCATTGGGGATAGCAAAGGGCGATCCCGTAACCGCATTTGTAACTTCTACAAATTTGATATAGTCGATCTCAATAACTCCGGTTGTTGCCGTATCTGAGGCGGGTTCGAATCCCAGATAATAATTGTCCTTTTCGGGTATCCATCCAGGGTTGGCGGACATATCAACGAAGTAAGTTTTAAACTCGGTATCCTGGGTTGATACATC
Organism: Bacteroidales bacterium; assembly: GCA_029934875.1. GTDB lineage: Bacteria > Bacteroidota > Bacteroidia > Bacteroidales. The sequence goes on from JAOZLK010000291.1 coordinate 4,003, forward strand.
AAATAAAACAAACGCGGCATCACTGAAGTCCGCTTCTCCAGCGAACCAAATAGTGGACAATGCATCATCGGTACTATTTTTCATGCTAATTTGCGCATAATTTAAAGTATCAACAAGCCATGATACTAAGGGATTAATTGCAATGGCATGTGTATTCGGGTCAGAATCAAGGGTGATCTTCATATGACCGGCGTCCCATGTCGGAGTAAAGCCGTCATAATAGGGCACTCCTGATAAACCCCAACCCTCAAGGTCGGAAGTGAATTCCCATTCATCTACCTGCTGGGCATTTAATCCCACTATCAGGAAAGCAAGCATTGCTACAAGTAAAAGTTTTGTTTTCTTCATAATTAAAAATTTAATTAAGTTTCACAATTAGAATTAGTTATAAATTTCAGATTTGAATATTTACTAGTTTGAAAAAAAATGAACTAAATTTTGGAACACTATGTAACTGAATCTTACTAATGAAAAGCAAGTTGATTCTAATTATACCCCTCATAATATTAATTTTTCAGGTTAATCACCACAGATCCACCTGGGTTCAATGTCCATTCTGTGAGAGATTTCTCTGTGGAAACTGCATCAATGGAAGAAAACACCCCGTCAATTTTCCATTCAGGAGAAATTTCCAGAGAGAATTCTGTCTCTTGCTCACAGCTGCTGTTTGAAATCACAAGCCGGGCCAGCTTATCCATACGGTAGGTGCCAATCACAATATTTGCTTCCTCACCTGCAGGAGTGGCCATTGGAGAATTTCCTTCGCGTAATTCACCTGAACTATACCGTGCCACTTCTGTGTTGTCCCACTCCAGAAGTCCTTTTCCTACCTTTTTAAGATAGAAGTTGGCCTCTTTTACATAGTCATAAACGTTGGTACGGTTTCCATCAATATCAATCATAGCATTGAGATGGGCTTCTACCAAAAATGGTTTATCGTTTTCATCCCGAACAAAACCCTGATCTGGTAGTGGGGTCCAATAACTGAACCAACCCACACCGCGGGTACCGTATGCCAGTGAAGTGTTAATCTGCCACAGGATATCCGCTCTGTTCGGTACGCGCAGTCCTTTGTCAATAGCTTGACTCTGGATGAAAATAATAAATGGAATATCTGCTTTGCGGGTCTCCTCCCTAACAATGCTAAGGTCATTGAACCAAGCTTCATACCTGGTGAATCCCTCTCTAAGTGCATAAAAATCGTAAGAGAGTAATTTGGGTTTTACAATATCTATGAAGGAGCTTATATGGGTGCGGTAATCATCAGAAGCAAGCTGAAAAGGACTAGCATAGGATGGTAGTAGATTGATTAGTGGCTCATGGTAAGGATCTACAGTACGGAATGCTTCACAGATATCATGTAAACTCTGGAACAGAACTCCACTTGGTTCATCCCTGACTACGTATGCAGCAAGTGCGGGATGGTCCTTATAGTCCTCAACAATCGCTCTGATGGCAGCAGTATCAACTGTAACTACTTGTTCGACCATGAAAGGCATCACACGGATATCAACAGGAATGATCTTAATACCTGTCTTCAATCCGAGATCCAATGCTTTCAGGTTTGTTTCCTTGTCCAAAGCCCCATTTCCCGGAACGAGGTATTCAATTCCAGCATCAGCAATCTCCTGATAGCGTTCTAATGTGGCCTCTTCCTGTGGGGGTCCGGAATAAGCGATGATCTTAAAATCTGTAAGGAAAGTGTATTCCTTTTGAGAAGTTTTAGTCTGATTTTCAGTTTTGCCAGTTCCGCAACTGATCATAATACCGGATATAATAACTGGAATAAAGTATTTGGTGATTCTTCTCAAAATTAGTATTTATGAAAGTTTCAAAACACAAATATTCATGATGCCACAGCAAGTCATACTAAATATTAGAAGTAAAAATACTCACACCAAACTAAAAGAGTGGTTCGATTTTGTAAGGAAAATATGTGAATTTGTAAGGAAATGTGTAATTGGCAACAAGATTACTCGGCTAACACACTGGCTATAGGTGTATTAATAAAGTTTCAAAACGAAAATAATCATGCTGCGATGTAAATGGAAAAAACGACCACCTGACCACTTCGGGCCGATTACGGTTGACCATGTAAATGACCTGGTCGTCTGATGTTTAATTCATTATTCACATTCATGGCTCCCGGGCAGCTTTCAAATTTGGAATTGCGAATGGAGTCCTGA
>JAOZLK010000292.1 GCA_029934875.1 Bacteroidales bacterium
CATTGTAGTGATTCACAAAGCATTGTTCCCAGGTCTGGATGTAACAGGTCCTATAGGTTTTCAGCATCATGGCGGCATTAACCCTGAAACAGGAAAATTAAGGGGAGCTTCCAGCCTGGTTCAGTTCAGAAGCATCTGGATCCATGAGCTGTAAGATCTAATCAGAGCCGAGTGAATTAGTTCAGATTATACACATGTATCTGGCTGTTAAAATGATCAGCCACATATATTTTCTTATTGAAGGTAAGGATATCAATAGGCCTTGTTTCTTGAAATCCTGAGCCTCTTGTGTCACAATCGAGAATGAAATCACCATTCTCATCGTATACTTCTATGCTCATCTGGTAATAACTCGCCAGGAATAAATATCCTTCCTTACTGAGATATATCCCAGGATTGTTTAACATGGCGCAACACATCCAGGTCCATCCCTTTGCGTACTTTTTCGTCAAATCATTTGTTTCGGGATTGTAATTTGATAAATGGCATCCAACAGAATCACTGTTAAGCGCAGCCTGACCTGTGAAATATATCATGCCATTGTCATCAATCTCCATATCAGTAGTATGCAAGTATGGCCACGTATCGGGATCCTCCTCTTCTATGGGAAGAAAAATATTGACAATTTGCTGCGTCTCAATGTCAATTTGCTTCAAAACTCGCCCATTTGTAACATATAACTGCCCGTCATAATATGACAAGGAAGAAGGATGGCCCTCTCCGTCAATATCAGAGAAGTCCAGTTCTTTTATGAAATCATCATGCGCATCAAAGAGAAGTATCGAAAAACCCGAGGGCCTTGTCCAGCTATTATCCGCTTGCTTTAATAAAGGCCTCACTAAAACATATAGGTTCTGCTTATTGTCTAATGTTAAATCCACGGGTATATATCTATCGTAAAGACCCTCATCAAATGAAGCAAAATCAACGAGGGTTTTTACAAGTGCTCCCTCCTCACCAAAGACCTGGATTTTTGCGCTGTAGTCATTTTTGGAAGGATTCAGAGTTGCAACATAAAGTGTATGATTGCTTTCCATGTATGCAATAGAAAAGGGTCGCTCCTCAACGGCATAAGAAAATTGAAAATTAATTGAATCCCACTTTGACACATCCTCCTTTTCACATGCGAGAGATAAAAGGAGCAAAATACCGATCCAAGTATGCTTAAGCCTGTTCATCAATTCCGGATACTGTCATTAGCAGGAATTCAAAATAATCAATGGGAGTATCGGGCTTTGCAATCCGATCTGCTTTTTCAAAAGGAGATTCCCTTACAGCTGACCTGAATTCTTTTAGAAGGCTGATATCCAATATTTTGAGGTCCATTAATTAGTTTCTTACCTCTTATTTTTCATCCTTTGAAACAGTGGTGCTTATCTTCATCAACTATTTTAAAGAAATCTTTAATATGATCAACCTCAGGAAGGGGTTCGTAGAGTTCCCATTTTCCGCTTGCACGCATCCAGTATACCTTCCAATGATTTTGAGTTTTAATAAATTTGGCTCTTGCAAAGTTTGAATGAATGATTTTGTCTTTCAATTCAAAATGGGGCCTTATTTCGAATAGTTCAAGTGTGAATTTATCATACTTAAATCCAATGTCTAGCTCATCTCTTATTTCTTTTGGCGGGCGCATATCCTCAACAAAGCTTTTAATCTGCGCTTCGATAAAGTCTATTGTCCTTTTACTGTCTTTCATAAATTTCAGGTTTCCTTGAAAGCTCATATCAATCCAGAGTTGATTTCAACTAACATCAGTAAATGTACCACTGTAGATTGTAATTTGAAATACTTATGTTGTAATAAACACAATGAAAGAAATTTATAGTCAATAAATAATTTATCCCGATATTTGTCCTTTAGAATATTATTGTAAGCCCGGTATTACATACAACTTAAGATTTAAATTAAATCTCAATTCATATTTCTATATGAGAAAAATCATTCTTTTATTATTGATGTTCCTGGTATCGCCCGGATTTTTGCAAGCTCAACTTAAGCAAATAGAGCTTCCTGTCGATTTCGAAGATTCTGCTATGGATTATACCCTTTCCGATTTTGGAGATAACATAACAACGCTTGGAGAAGATCCCAACGATACCACAAATACTGTCGCTATATCTATTAAAACTACAGGAGCTGCAACATGGGCAGGAACTACAATTGGAACCGATTTAGGTTTTGCATCAGCAATACCTTTTACAGCCACAGCCACAAAACTTAAGGTTCGGGTATATTCACCAACTGCTGGTATTCAGGTAAGACTGAAAGCAGAAGATCATACCGATGTAACCCTAACCGCTGAAACTGAAGCTACTACAAGTATTGCAAATGCCTGGGAAGAGCTTATTTTCGATTTTAGTAATGTTGCAGCAGGAACAAATCCATTCAACTTAAACACCAATTTCGATAAGCTTTCTATTTTTTTCAATTTTGGTGTAGAGGGTGCCAACAAAACTTATTATTGGGATGATATTATTTTCTTAGAAGCTGCACCTGCAGATGATGCTACTTTATACAGTTTATTGATTGAGGGATCGCCGGTTCCTAACTTTTCTTCTGCAATATTGGATTATACTTATGAATTACCCTATGGTACAACCGAAGTTCCTGCAATAACTGCTGCAAGTAATAATCCCCTGGCTGTTGTTGTTATTAATGCTGCCGCAACACTCTCTGATACCACAACTATTGTAGTAACATCAGAAGATTCTTCAACTGAACTGACTTACACTGTAGCATTTACTTTATCGACCACACCCAGTAATGATGCTACTTTAAAGGATTTATTCGTAAACGGATCAAGTGTTGCTGGTTTTTCACCTTCACTATATAGCTATATTATCCAGATACCTGATGGAACAGAATCTGTACCGCCTGTTACGGCGATAAGTTATCATTTCGGAGCTAATGTTGTGGTGAATGCTGCTGCAACTCTGTCTGATACAACTCGTGTTATAGTAACCGCGCAAGATAATTCTACAGTTCTGACTTACACTGTCGCATTTACTATTATATCATTGCAATCACTGCCCATTGATTTTGAACAAGGCCCTTATGACTTTCAGGATTTTGATGGTGGAACTGCAACCGTTATAGACAATCCTCAATCTTCTGGCATAAATACCAGTGCAACTGTAGCTCAAATAGTGAGAAATGGTGGAGCAATCTGGGCAGGAAGCAAGTTAATTTTAAACAGCAAAATTGATTTCTCCATAAATAATACTTTCTCAATGAAGGTCTATTCCACAAGGGCGAATATTCCGGTTCTTTTTAAACTCGAAGGTTCAAATGCAGCGACTGAGGTAAGTGTAAACACAAGCCTGGCAAACGAATGGGAAACCTTAACCTGGGATTTTGCCGGGACGGCTTCTAACACCTATAATGAAATAGTATTTATGTTTGATTTTGGTTCAGTTGGTGATAGCTCTGCCAATTCAACTTTTTTGTTTGACGATATAGAACTATATGATATTACAGGTGGATTGGCCCAAATTGACCTGCCAGTGAGTTTTGACAATCCGTCTGTATACTACGGGCTAACCGATTTTGATGGTGCTTCAACTATACTTGGGCCCAGTCCAACAGATCCCGCAAATACAGTTGCTATAACTACCAGAGAATCTGGGTCTGCACCCTGGGCAGGAACAACTATAGGTACTGATCTTGGTTTTGCTACCAGAATTCCTTTTACTGAAAGTGAAACAAAAATAAGTGTTGAAGTATATTCACCCCTTGCAGGCATTCCGGTATTATTAAAAGCAGAAGACCATAACGATGTTACCAAGACTGCTGAAACTTTTTCCAACACAACTGTTGCTAATGCATGGGAGACCTTAACTTTTGATTTTAGCAACGTAGCTCCGGGAACCAATCCTTTTAACCTAAGCACTTATTTCGATAAAGTATCTATTATGTTTAATAAAGGTAATGCAGGTACTGGAAAAACATATTACTGGGATGATGTGGTGTTTGGTGGATCTGTTAGTACAGTAAGGTCATTCGAAGAGAATAGTAACATTCAAATATATTCGGATAATGGCAAAATATATGTAAAGTGCCCGGAAGAACTCATTAATAGTCAGATTGAGGTATTTGACCTTACCGGAAGGAAAGTACACAGCTCTACGATTGTTAGCATAAATGAACAGATAAATCTTTATTCACGTGGTATCCTAATTGTTAGAATTACTCAAACTTCAATCGAAGGTGTAATAACTCAAAAGTTAATCATTCGATAAACCTGCTCTGTCCACGTCCATAGCTCTGGCGTCCATAACCCTGTCCACGTCCGTAACCTGGAGTATAGCTTGTGTTTTTTCTGCTGTTTACATTACAAGTCTGGTCGTACCAGGTTTGCTGATCCGTAGTAAGGATACCAGAAATGTTCTTGTAGTGTTTCTGCATTTCGTTGTTCATCTGTGTTTTATATTCAGATGCTTTTACACCATCACGCTCCGAGTGGAACTTCGCTCGCAAGCCATCCATCGTTGTCTGATGTGTGGTACTTAGTTTGTCGATTTTTTGTTGCTGTTCGGGAGTCAGATTGGGAATGTTCTGACAAAGGTCGGTTCTGTTAACGCTCTGAGCATTCACACCGACGGCCAATATTATGGCAGCTACAGTTAATAAAACTCGTCTGAGATTCATATCACATAATATTTCTTATAAAAATAGGGGGAATATTTGTATAATGAACATATGTGCAATACTTTTACAGAAAATATTATTGATAATGAAAAAATATGACGTAATTATTATTGGGGCAGGACCTGCCGGTGTAGTAACGGGAGTAACCGTGAAAAAGCAAAATTCCAACAAATCGGTTCTTATAATAGCAGAAGAAGAAAAGGGACTGATACCCTGTGGTATTCCTTATATTTTTCACGATCTGGGTTCGGTAGAGAAAAATATGATGGGCTTGAAACCTTTCAAAGATCTGGGGGGAGAAGTGATTGTCGATCCAGTCAATGCAGTTAAGGTAGACGAGAAGTCAGTAAGCCTGAAATCAGGGAATATTTACCATTATGATAAACTGGTTTTTGCCACAGGTTCCAGGCCGGTGATAGCTAAATTCATTCGAGGTTATGAGATGAAGAATGTTTATTATATTAAAAAAAGCTATGACTATATCAACAGGCTTTTCGAGGAGTTGAAGGGCAAACAGAATATTGTGATCGTAGGGGGTGGGTTTATTGGTGCTGAGGTAGCAGAACAGCTTTCATTACATCATGGTAAAACAATTACTTTGGTTGAAAGTGAAAAATATTGTTTTTCTAAAGCATTTTCCGAAGAGTTAAGCAAAATAGCCACAGAACAGCTTGAAAAAACTGCTACTCATATTCGTACTTCATCTTTAGTAGAAGAAATTATTGGCAATAAAGATGGTTTTGTAGAAAAAGTAATATTAAAAGGAGGTGAAGAAATAGCCGCAGATGCTGTAATTATTTCAGTAGGGTACACGCCTAATTCAGAACTTGCTGAAAAAGCCGGATTACCTTTAAATTTAATGGGCGCAATCAAAGTAGACAGTTACGAACGCACATCAGTAAAAGATGTCAGTGCGGTGGGTGACTGCTCTCAGACCATAGGATTTCTCACCGGTCGCAGCGATCAAATCATGCTTGCTTCTACCGCTACAGCCGAAGCGCGCGTGTTGGGTTACAATTTATTCAGCGTTAAAATTAAAAAACCCTTTAGCGGAACATTGGGTATATTTTCAACGAAAATAAACGGATTGGCGATGGCTGCTGCCGGTATTGATGAAAGAAGTGCCAATGAAGCAAACATCGATTTTTTATGTGCAAAATTCACTGATGTTGACAGACATCCCGGAACTATTCCCGGGACATCATCTGTAGCCGTTAAATTATATTTTTCTCCGTCGGATGGGACGGTGCTTGGAGGAGAAGTATGGGGATCAGACTCGGCCGGTGAGATCATCAATATCATTGGTTTGATCATTCAAAAAAGTATCACAATATATGAGCTTGTCTCTTTTCAGATAGGTACACATCCTTTGCTGACCAGTGCACCCACAAAACCTATGATTATTAAAGCTGCCGAAGCCGCAATCTCAATGATACAGATTACTAAGAAAGAGGCAATGAATATCTAAAAAATCAAATTTGAAGTTTGTTAAATAGACAAGAAAAGCAAGAGGCGCTGGAGATTCTCAACTA
>JAOZLK010000293.1 GCA_029934875.1 Bacteroidales bacterium
TCAAAATCTGCCCATCTTCGATGAGCTTTGATTTAAGTGTTTCGTAAGTTACATCATGTATTCCTTTTTCACCGTTGATGGCCATCACAGCGACGGTGGCGGCACTCTGCCCCAGGATCATGAATACCGGTTCCATGCGGATGGATCCAAATGCAATGTGGCTGCATGAGATGCATACCGGTACCAGCAGATTGGAACACTCTTCCTTAAATGGCAAAATGGAAGCCAGTTCGATCTGGTAAGGGGGTGTATGCACACCGATATCGCCCTCATTTTGTACATATCCATTGGCTTTGATATAGCGCTGGGTATTGTGAGAATCCATGGTATATGATCCCATTCCAATGGATTGATGCACGGGAGCTGTTCCCAGGACTTCATGCTCGGTCATCACAAAGTCACTGATCATCCTCCTGGCCTCTCTCACATAGATTTGATGGGGCCAGTTTCCATTATCTTTAAATTCATCCCCAGCGTATCCCCACCTGGCCATTTCTTCCCTGACTTCAGCAGGTACCCGGGGATCACTTTTCAGGAACCAGAGTAAGCCCTTCTGGTAAAGGGTATGCTCATCAATGATCTCTTTTCTTCGCGTATAGCTTCCTTCCGGGTAGTCATAATTCATTCCAATGTTGTCGAAGCTAAAGGGTCCGTGGTTGTTCACATCGGTTTTTCCATTGGGAATGCGGTCAAATTTGTTGAAAGTTTCGCGCCAGCCTGACTCAAAAATGCGGATCAGCAACTCATATTGCGTGGAGTCATAGCCATCAGGACGGCTTATGTTTACTCGGTTTTCGGCCACATCGGTCAGGCACATTCTATAGCAATAGGCCTGGATGCGCTGATCACCGCTTCCATATTCCCCGGGTGGGTCCGTGGAGATGCGGGGTAATACGCCACTGGATGGATCAGAAGGAAGGATGTAGGGGCTGATCCGGGAACTGAATCGATGGCCGTGGTGCGCAACACCGAGTTGGATCCCGTTCCAACGTTCTCCATAAACATCCATGCCTTCCCGGCCAGTTGTGTAGCTTACCCCGGCTGAAGCCATCAGATCACCTTCATAAGTGGCATCAATAAAAACTTTCCCTTTGATCCTGAGTCCGCTCTCTGTGCAAATGGATGTGATCGCTCCCTCGCTCATGCTTACACCATGCTCCCGGTCGAGCCACTCATCCCTGAAAACCTGGATCTTGTGTTCTCCGATCAAATCTTCAAAAACCTCTTCAGCGGCTGAGGGTTCAAAGATCCACATGGTCCTGAACTCCCCGTCTATGGCTACATTCCCCTGCCCCACATTTCCATAATCCGACTTTTTCTGCCACCTCCAGGCCTCATCTTTTTGGTAGTGCCTGTATAGCCTGTGGTAGAATTCCCGGGACAGTCCACCAATCACCGCCTTGTTCCCTGTGTCGGTATAACCGAGCCCGGAAGCGCTCAGTCCGCCCATGTGAATTTCCGGGCAGACAATTATGGCTGTTTTACCCATTTGAGCAACCTGGACCGCGGCAGTTACCGCAGCTGACGTTCCACCATAAACGACCACATCAGCAGACAAAGTGGATTGATTTTCTTTATTCATATTCCTGCAGGCTGGTACGACTGCCAGAATAATAATCGATAGACAAATGCTTATGATATTTCTTTTCATGTTTAGGAATTATTAGTCACTGGCAATGATCAGGTTTTAAAGGCAACTCTTACTCCAAATTTAATCATAAACATTACATTTAGATACTCAATTATTAAACATTGGACCAACATGAATCAAGCCTACAAAAAAGGCATCTGCCTTTCTCTATTGTTGTTGTTTGCAGGATCACCTTTCATTTCCGCTCAGGACACTAAAAGCATTTATCTCTCAGGAACAGGATTCGATCAAAGCGTAGAATGGGAATTCTATTGCAGCGATGGCATGAACAGTGGTGCCTGGACCAGCATTGAGGTTCCCTCCTGCTGGGAACAACAGGGCTTCGGACAATACAATTATGGGCATGATGCCTTTGAGGAAAGGTTAAAGGAGGAGGGCCATTACAGGTATTTCTTTGATCTGGAAAAGGGATTGAAAGGTCAGTCCATCCATATTGTCTTCGATGGTGTGATGACCGATGCCAGGGTGCTGGTCAATGGAAAGCAGGCTGGTGAAGTGCACCAGGGAGCCTTTAATCCCTTTTCCTATGATATCTCCAAACTGATAAAATATGGAAGGGAGAATAAACTGGAAGTATTTGTAAAGAAGTTCTCCGATAATATGACAGTGAATCATGCCGAAAGAAAAGCGGATTACTGGATATTCGGAGGGATCTATCGTCCCGTCTACCTGGAAGTGAAACCGGCCGAACATATTATCAGGGTGGCGGTGGATGCCAGGGCAGATGGTACTTTTACCTCCCATGTTTACACATCAGGCTTAAAGCAGTCAAGCCAACTTGAAGTGGGAATCCTGGATCCTGCTGGTTCTGAGGTGGCTACATTTAAAGGCGCTGTTTCAGGGAATGAAGGCAAACATACGCTTTCCGGCACAATGAAGGAGCCTTTAAGCTGGACTCCCGAAGATCCCAATCTTTATACAGCCGAGTTTCGCTTGCTGAATGATGCAGGAGAAGCCATCCACAACTTATCTGAAAAAATAGGATTCAGAACTGTTGAAGTGAAGGCACAGGACGGAATTTATGTGAATGACGTTCGAATAAAATACAAAGGGGTTTGCAGGCATACCTTTCATCCGGATCATGGCCGGACCTCCAGTAAGGCTTTTAGCATTGAGGTGGTTAACCTGCTCAAGGATATGAATATGAATGCTGTTCGAATGTCGCACTACGCACCGGACAGCCATTTCCTGGATGTTTGTGACTCCCTGGGACTCTTTGTCCTCAATGAACTGGCGGGTTGGCAGGCACCCTCTTATGATTCGGTGGTAGGACGTAAATTATTGAAGGAAATGATTGCCAGCGATGTAAATCATCCCAGCATTATCATGTGGGACAATGCCAATGAAGGGGGCTGGAACACGGTTTACGATAAGGACTTTAAGGAGCTTGACATCCAGGAGCGGGAAGTAAATCATCCATGGGCTGTTCATGAACTTACCAATACCGCCCACTATGTGAACTATGATTACCTGTCCATGGATCATTTTGCCCCCAGGGAGATCTTTTTCCCAACCGAACTGCTGCATGGCCTGTATGACGGGGGACATGGTGCTGGCCTGGAAGATTACTGGCTTCGCATGTGGGAACATCCTCTCTGCGCAGGCGGATTTTTATGGGTTTTTGCCGATGAAGCTGTAAGGCGCAGTGATACAGGTGAACTCGATTCCGATGGAAATCATGCACCCGACGGGATACTGGGACCCTACCACGAGAAGGAAGGAAGCTTCTATGCCATCCGTGAAATCTGGTCGCCCGTTCATTTCGAGAAACGTTACATCACTCCCGAATTCAATGGCAGGTTCCGGATTCAGAATCGCTTCCACTACACCAATTTAGACCAGTGTACATTTTCTTACCAGTGGCTGGATCTCCCCGGAGCAAGGGGCCCTGAGAATACCGGCCTTGAGCTTATGGCCTCTGGAGTGCTTCTCAAGGAGGGGGCTCCCTCGGTTGATCACCTGGCTCCGGGGCAGTCCGGAACCCTTACTGTACCTTTGTATGAGGGCTGGAGGCAGGCAGATGTACTTTGCATGGAGGCCCGTGATCCAATGGGCCGCATGATCAACCGTTGGAGCTGGCCTGTGAAATCGCCAGAGCTATCGGCTTCAGAAAGCCTGGAGACTGATGTTTCCATCCAGGTTATGGTCTCAGTCTCAGAAACAGATCAGCTTCTTATTCTTGAATCAAGTGGTGTTAGCCTGAAGATTTCAAAACGGAACGGCAGGCTGGCCAATGTACATGTCAGAGAGAGAGAACTACCTCTTTCAGATGGTCCTGTTTTTACCCAGGATACTCTTAAACTCATTGAGTTGAAGCATTTTAGCCAGGGAGGATCCCATCATGTGAGGGCAGTTTATGAAAATGGTAGTGCGCTTAAATGGACCATGCATCCCAGTGGTCTGGTGGATATGAGACTTAGCTACCAGCCCGGGAGTGAATTTCTGAATAAACGGGGAGGGACGATTCCCTATACCGGGGCCTCCTTTACTTATCCGGAAGAGGAGATTAAATATGTAAAGTACATGGGAAAGGGTCCCTACAGGGTTTGGAAAAACCGACGGGCCGGAGTCAATTTTAACGTTTGGGATAAGCCCTACAACAATACCATTACCGGACATTCAGGATTTGTCTACCCCGAGTTCAAGGGATACTATTCGGACCTGTACTGGGTAACAGTTAAGGATAGGAAGGATCAGAAATTCACGGTTTATAGTAAAACGGATGATTTATTTCTCAAGCTGTTCACTCCACAGGAGGCCCCTGTTCCTGCCAATACCGCCCTTGAGCATCCTCCGGGTGATCTGTCCTTCATGCTTGGAATTCCCCCCATTGGAACGAAGTTTGCCCAGGCATATAACATTGGTCCTCAATCCCGTGGCTATCAGTACCTGAGTAAAAGGCTTAAGGATGGCGCATTGCTGATTGAACTTACTTTTGATTTTACCTCTAAAGACTAAAAAATGAAAACTATATTTTTATTTATATCACTGTTAATGATTGCTTTGCATGGCTGTAATGGCGATGCTAAGATACAAAAAACCAACGTAGTGATCATATTCCTGGACGATTCAGGCTGGGCCGATTTTGAACCCTTTGGAGAGGTGAGCCTGGAAACCCCCAATGTGGTACAGCTGGCAGCTGAAGGATGTGCCTTTCAAAACTTCTATGTACCGCAGGCCATTTGTTCGGCTTCCCGTTCTGCCCTCATGAGTGGCTGTTACCCAGGGCGTACAAAGGTATTTGGAGCCCATGGACCCAATGGATGGGGATTGGATACAACCTTTTCCACTATGGGAGAAGTGTTTAGCAAAGCTGGCTATGCCACTGCTGCTTTTGGGAAGTGGCATTGCGGCGACCAGCCTGAAACCAGGTCCCATGCCAGGGGTTTTGATGAGACCTGCGGATTAATGTACTCCAATGATATGTGGAAATACCATCCGGGTAGTCCTGAGTACTGGGGAAAATGGCCCCTGGCTTATTGGGAGAACGGTGAAGTTGTCATCGAGGAGGTGGAGAAGGCCGATCAGAAGAACCTGACCCGCTGGTACACCGAACATGCTGTGGATTTCATCTCCCGGCACAGCCAGGAACCCTTCCTGCTTTATGTTCCTCATTCCATGCCCCATGTTCCCCTATTCTGCAGTGACGAATTTGAGGGTAAATCGGGAAAGGGCCTCTATGGTGATGTAATCCTGGAAATCGATTGGAGTGTAGGGCAGATCAACCAGGCTCTGAAGGATGCAGGAGTTGATCAAAATACCATTGTGATCATGACTTCCGATAACGGACCGTGGGTCGTATATGGAGATCGGGCCGGGAGCACTCCTTTCAGGGAAGCCAAGGGAACCAGTTTTGACGGGGGTATCCGGTCGGCCTGCATCATGAAATTCCCAGGTAAAATTGAGGCAGGATCCATATCCACACGCACCCTGGGCTCCGTTGACCTGCTCCCCACACTCTGTAGCCTGGCTGGCGTTCCTCTTCCGGATAATACTATTGACGGTGAGAATGTTTGGGAATTAATCACGGGCGCCGAGGATGCCTTGAATCCTCATTCCTACTATGCATTTTCAAACAATCGAAATTTAGAGGGCATTATCTCTGGTGATGGCCGTTGGAAACTGCACCTGCCCCACCCCTACCGGACCCTGGATCCAGCCGGAGCCGATGGCTTTCCGGGCAGATATGTTCAGGCGGAGATAGATACCGCTCTTTTTGATATGGAGGCTGATCCTTATGAAACTACAAATGTACTTACCGATTTTCCGGAAATTGCATCGGAGTTGATTTCCATGGCAGAAAAGCACCAGGAAAAGTTTTACTCAGAAATGAAGTGAAGTGTTGATTCGCACCAGCCTGCTACTCAATATATCCAGGGGAGTGACCGTATCATCCTTCCCCTGGAGAATAATAGTTGGAGGCAGGCCCTTTCTCACATGCGCCACAGGATCCACCTCATCGACTGTAGCTTTGGTCCCCAGCACATTGTAGGTCCAGTGTTCCCAGCCCTCGCCCCTGGGT
>JAOZLK010000016.1 GCA_029934875.1 Bacteroidales bacterium
CCTTCAGAGTCAAATCTTTGGATTTTTGCCAAACCAGAATATCTTCAAATCGACTAAATGCCATATATAGTCCAAATATTGATTCCTCCTGAGAACTTCCCCCTGAGCACTACGCACTGTCCCCTGTGTACTGTCCCCTGAGTACTAATACCCCGCTGCCTGGCCATCTTTCCGAGATTCGGAAGCCCCAAAATAGACTCCCTTTTCCTCATCCCATAAAATGGCCTGGTAACCTCCATATCCACCCACCGAGTACTGAACAGAATGACCTCGTTTTGCCAGCTCACGGATATTTTCATAGGAGATGCCCGATTCAAGGTTGATTATGCCTCCATCGCTCATCTTTTGCCCTGTTGGCTGGGAAGAACCCACATGACGAATGCGTGGAGCATCACCAGCTTCCTGCAGATTCATGCCAAAATCGATCATGTTGATTACGATCTGGGCATGGCCCTGGGCTTGCATTGAACCACCCATCACCCCAAAACTCATCCATGGTTTACCCTCCTTTGTAATGAAGGCAGGAATGATGGTATGAAAGGGGCGCTTGCGCGGTTCATATACATTTGAATGGCCCTCTTCCAGGCTGAAAAGTTCACCCCGGTCCTGAAGGATGAAACCAAGTCCCGGAGGACACATTCCTGAACCAAGTCCACGGTAATTGGACTGGATCAGGGAAACCATGTTCCCTTTTTCATCTGCAACTGTCAGATAAATTGTATTGCCCTGTTCAAGTTCACCGGCATCCAGGGTCCTGGAAGCACGCTTTGGATTGATCAATGCTCTTCGCTCATCGGCATAGTTCTTTGAGATAAGATCATTAACCGGAAGATCATTGAAGGCCGGATCGGCATAATATTTTGCCCTGTCCTCAAAGGCCAGCTTCTTTGCTTCCACAAAATGGTGGATGTAGTCAGTAGATCCGAAGCCCATTGAAGCAAGATCATATCCTTCCATAATATTCAATATCTGAAGGGCAGCAATGCCCTGTCCGTTGGGAGGAAGTTCCCATACATCATATCCCCGGTAATTGGTGCTAAGCGGCTCTACCCACTCTGAAGAATGCGTGGCCAGATCATCGTAGCTAAGAAATCCTCCCTGCTCAGCCATAAATGCAGAAATGGTTTGGGCAATCTCCCCCTTATAAAATGCATCACGACCTCCCTTTGATATCTTTTCAAGCGTACCGGCCAGGTAAGGATTTTTGAAAACGTCTCCCTTTTCAGGAGCATGTCCGCCGGGCATATACACCTCAGCCACATTTGGGAAACGACTCAGAGCTTTAGCTCCTCCGGCCCAGTAATAAGCAATAAGTTCTGTAACTGGAAAGCCCTCCGTGGCATAATCAATGGCAGGTTGAAGAATCTTCTCCATCTCCATACTGCCGAATCGTCCATGCAATTCGAACCAGCCGTCCACGCATCCGGGCACCGATACCGGCAGCGGTCCGTAAGCTGGAATTTCTTCATATCCATTTTCCTTAAAATAATCCAGGGTGAGTGAGCGCGGAGACCTCCCGCTCCCATTCAAACCATAAAGCTGCTGGGTTTCTGCATCCCAGACAATGGCGAACAGATCCCCGCCAATTCCGTTCCCGGTAGGCTCAACCAGTCCTAATACCGCATTTGCAGCTATGGCTGCATCAATGGCATTTCCACCGGCCTTCAGAATATCAAGAGCCACCTGGGTGGCAAGTGGCTGACTTGTACAGGCCATGCCATGTCTTGCAATCACTTCTGATCGGGTGGTAAAAGCTTTCCCTGTTAACCTGTCCTGGGCATTAAGAATCATATTGATTACTAGCAAGCAAAGAATAATCGAAACTTTCTTCATATCTGGTGTTTATGGTTTAAGCGATGGAAATATCGCCAGAAACTTCTGAAAAATACAAAAATAAACCCCTCCCAATTTCCCGGAAGGGGTCAAAATCTTCTCTCTGCGTACTGAGCACTATCACCTGTACACTGAGTACTGCTATTGTCCTTTTAATTTGAACACCCTGATCCAATCAATTTCCATGGCGGAAGGGAGCCCACTTTCGGAGGCATCCTGTTTCAGGTTGGACGAGAAATTGATGTACATTTCCTCCTGGGGAACTCCGGAAGTCTGGGTTTTAAAAACTTTACCATTAATTTTCCAGACCAACTTATTGGGCGACCATTCAAGGGTATAAATAAAGTAGGTATCGGCATATTTGGAGCCATTTGTCTTTGACAGCGACTTATGGTTGGAGCCTGATTTTCCCCAAAAGTAGTTTGAATAGAGCTTTCCATTCTCAAACCTTGCCACATCAATGTGAGGAAGCATGCCGTCCGACACCATCCAGAAAGCCTGAGCAACAGAGCCGGCCGCCATCTTGACCTTAGCATTGAAAATGCCATACTTCTGCTTAAAACTTTTGGCAGTGCTAATCATCCCGCTGGTGAAACTGAAGTCTTCCAGCACAAAACCCTGGTTTTGTCTCCATACAAGTCCCTTCATGGATCCGGATTTTGTAACGATTCTCGCTTTTTTGTCATAAAACTCGATGTTATCACCATCGGTGGGGAAGCTTTTATCGTCTTCCATGGCAAAAGAACTATTCATCTCCTCTTCTCCCCTATCGTATCGGGTTATCCATTTGGATGTATCCAGTTTGCCGGTATTAAATTTCTCATCGAAGGTGAGATCCCATTTTTCAATCTCCTTGAAGGGATATTTTTTTTTCGTCTTATAATACCACACGATCTTCTCGGACTTCTTCAGAACAGCATATTCGGTTTCTTTGTGGAACTCTTCAGAATCTTTGAAAGCTGCCTTCTTCATCTTCTTCTTACGCAAGACAAAATCATTGGATTTGATCTCCTTTTCAAGCTCCAGGAAGTGCTTTAACTCGTCAGAATTCTCATAATCCTTAAAGGCTTGAAAGTCTGCTCTTAACTGATCGTCAGCTGATTCGACCTTCTCTGTAGCGGGGACCATCCCCAGCAAAAAACTTAAGCTTGCCATAATACTGATTGCTTCTTTTACAATGATTAAAGATATACAAAAAAATCACCTCCGGTATGCCCTCCGCCGGCTTTTAAAATAATAGACGCCTTCGATGGAGATGATGAACTGTGAATACTTTGAAAGGGTGTACTTCCCGGATATATTCATATCCCATTTTGCACCCATACGCAACTCCAAACCAGCACCAATGTTAGCGCCAAATATAAGATCACTCTGATCGTCGGGGGCATAGTCAGGGATGGGATATTTCTTATCCACCTGGGCAATTACAGAATTGAGGTAGGTAACATTTGCTCCCCCAAAAACAACAATTTTAAGAGTTCCCTCATGGAACACCATAAACTGGCCATCCAAATCTCCCTGGTAAATGTAGTTTGAAATTGTATAGGTGCCGGCATCCCTGACGCTTGGGTTGAAAACGGTAATAGAGGGCACAATGTGCATGGTACTTCTTCTGTCAAGAGCTACCCACGTCTTCACCCTGAAGCCAGGATTTCCCATTTCGGAAGAATTGTACTCGATTCCCGAGCCAAAACAAAGACCAGCACCCACACGATAAATCTGAGCTGAGAGCTTATCATTAACTCCGGTGATAATCACCATGCAGAAAAACATACTAATTCTAAGTAAGAGTCGCCTCACCTCAGCAATTTTGGGAGTTATGGATACAGATTCTACGGTTCTGAATCAATATTGTTTCAAACTTAAAACAATAAAACAATTGTAAATATCAACTTATGAAAAAAGTGCTAAATTTGTGCTTCATTATTTTAATGCGAAATCCTAATAATTAAGATCCTTTCAATGTCTAAAATGACCGGAAAAATAATACAGGTAATCGGCCCTGTAGTCGATGTTAGTTTTGATGAAACCGGGGACAAACTTCCCAGCATAAATGAAGCGCTTGAAATCGAAAGAAAAGATGGCACAAAACTGATCCTGGAGGTCCAGCAGCATATTGGTGAAAACAGTGTCAGGACTATTTCAATGGACTCCACCGACGGACTGCAGCGTGGCTTAAAAGTCGAAGCCACCGGACATCCCATTACCATGCCCCGTGGTGATGCGGTTAAAGGCAGGCTCCTTAATGTGATTGGTGAAGCCATTGACGGAATCGGAAAAGTGGAAAAAACCGGTGGCTACCAGGTGCACAACCATCCACCTGCTTATGAAAACCTCTCCACAGAAACAGAGGTTCTGTTCACCGGTATTAAAGTAATTGACCTGCTTGAACCCTATGCAAAGGGTGGAAAGATTGGCCTTTTCGGTGGAGCTGGCGTTGGAAAGACAGTGATCATCATGGAGCTTATCAACAACATCGCAAAAAAATACGAAGGGATCTCTGTTTTTGCCGGTGTGGGAGAACGGACACGTGAGGGAAATGACCTTCTCAGGGAGATGATCGAATCGGGTGTTATTAAATATGGAGAGGCCTTCGAAAAGAGTATGGAAGAAGGCTCCTGGGACCTCAGTAAGATTGACCATGAACAACTGGGTGATTCCCAGGCTACCCTGGTATTCGGCCAGATGAATGAACCCCCCGGAGCTCGTGCCACCGTTGCACTATCCGGACTTGCTGTGGCTGAATCGTTTCGTGACGGCGACGAAGAGAGCGGGGGAAGGGATATCCTTTTCTTCGTGGATAATATTTTCCGTTTTACCCAGGCCGGATCTGAGGTTTCAGCACTACTGGGCCGGATGCCTTCTGCTGTGGGATACCAGCCCACCCTTGCCACGGAGATGGGATTAATGCAGGAACGGATTACTTCTACAAAGCGGGGATCCATTACATCCATCCAGGCCATCTATGTGCCTGCCGATGACCTGACTGACCCTGCTCCTGCAACTACCTTTGCTCACCTTGACGCTAATACGGTTCTAAGCCGGAAGATTGCCTCCCTGGGTATTTATCCTGCTGTGGATCCATTGGATTCCACATCCAGGATTCTGAAAGCCGATGTGGTTGGAGATGAGCATTACAACACAGCACAACGAGTGAAAGTGTTATTGCAGCGCTACACCGAACTACAGGATATCATTGCCATCCTTGGTATGGATGAATTATCGGAAGAAGATAAGCTGGTTGTCCATCGGGCAAGGCGTGTTGCACGCTTCCTTTCCCAACCTTTCTACGTGGCCGAGCAGTTTACAGGAATACCTGGCGTATTTGTGAATATTGAGGATTCCATCAAAGGCTTCAATATGATCATGGATGGAGAGCTTGATGAATATCCCGAAGCTGCTTTCAACCTGGTAGGAACCATCGAGGAGGCTGCTGAAAAGGGTAAGAAAATGCTGGCCGAAACGAAAGCTTAAGAATATGTTGCTTGAGATCATTGCACCGGATAAGGAATTGTATGCAGGAGAAGTTGACCTCGTGCAGGTACCCGGCTCAAAGGGTTCTTTCGAAATCCTGCGGAATCACGCTCCAATAATCTCTACCCTGGAGAAGGGACGTATAAAGATCGTCGATTTAAAGGGAGGAATCTCTTATTTCGACGTGGAGGGAGGAGTTATAGAGGCAAAAAACAACAAAATTATTGTTCTTGCAGAAAACGCTAAGAAATAGTTTCGCTATAGGCATTACATCTTTTTTCCTGCTCATCGTTTTATCTGCATCTAACGTGATCAGGAAGGATACCGTTCAAATCCCATCCTTTGATGACCTTCTGCTTACAGCAGATGAGTATATAATCGAGGAGGATAATCCGTATATACTGCTTTTCCACCAACAACAGTCAAGTCGGGGAGAATATTACGACATTGCCCGAAAACTTTGCAAGATGGATTACAACTGCCTGGCGGTTGATATTCGCAACGGGGGAAATGACAACAGTATTTCCAACGAAACCGTCAAACTTTGCAGGGAAAAACGATGTTCCCGGGGGCTGGCAAATGTGGAAGGCGACATCCTGTCGGCCATTAACTATGCCTTTGAAAAGTCCGACAAACCCGTAATCCTGTTTGGCAGTGGTGCAAATGCTTCGCTTTGCCTGGAAATTGCAAAGGAGAATGAAAATGTCAGGGCTGTAATTGCTTTGAGCCCGGGTGAATATTTCCTGCCTGGCCTTAGCATCCGTGAAAGTATCTCTGATTTGAAGAAGCCAATCTTTGTAAGCTCCAGCAGGGCTGACATGCCTTACCTAAAGGAGATTGTATCCGGAGTCTCCGAGGAATATGTACAGCTTTTTGAACCCCAGATGGGCGAAGGTGAAAGGGGAACGCTCTCTCTCAGCAATGAGAATGAAAACAATTCGGAATACTGGCTGGACCTATTGCTGTTTTTCAAGGACTTGAGATAGATGGTAAAATTCCTGGTCCTCCGATTCAGTTCCATTGGCGACATAGTGCTTACCACTCCCGTTATTCGCCACCTGAAGAAACAGGTGGATGAAGTGCAGGTTCACTACCTGACCAAAAAATCTTATGCATCCCTGTTGGAATCGAATCCCTACGTAGACAAGATCCTTACATTTGACGGAGACATGAAATCCTGCCTCCAAACACTGAAGAAGGAGGAATACGATTACATCATCGATTTGCACCACAACATCCGTACGGCCCGCATAAAATTAGGGCTGAAGCGGATGGATTTCACAGTAAAGAAACTGAATGCCCTGAAATGGCTTTATGTGAACCTGCACCTGAACCGGCTTCCCAACATTCATATAGTAGACAGAAACCTGGAAACCATTAAACTCTTCATGGAAGAGCAGGACGAACAGGGACTGGAGCACTTCATCCCGGAGGGGGAAAAAGTTGATCTTTCAAGCCTCCCGGAGGAATTCAGGGAGGGTTACCTTGCCATGGCAATAGGGGCACAGCATGAAACCAAAAAATTACCGAAGGAAGCCCTCATTGATTTGTGTGGAAAACTGTCTGTCCCGCTTATCATCCTGGGTGGACCAGGAGACCAGGAAATGGGGGCATCTATTGTCGAGGCGCTGCCGGGAAAGCAGATCCTGAACGCTTGTGGTGCCTATTCCATCCACCAGTCAGCCTCCCTGGTGGAGCAATCAAGGGTTCTTATTACACATGATACCGGTTTGATGCACATAGGTGCAGCAAAGAGAAAAAAAATCATCACCATCTGGGGTAATACAGTGCCCCAATTCGGAATGTATCCATACAGGCCGGACCCCGCATCGCTGAATTTTGAGATTGAAGGTCTTAAATGCAGACCCTGTTCAAAGATCGGTCACCAGAAATGTCCGAAAAAACACTTCAAATGTATGATGGATCAGGATCTGGATAGGATTGCCTCTGAGGCCGGGCGACTCTTCAGAATGGAATCTTAATCCCCTACTGTGCCATAAAAGAGTAGGTAATAATGGCTCGTTGTCGGGACGGAGCATTGACCTCTACACGGAAACGGGAGGATCGTGCTGCAGCAAGAGCTGCATCGGCAAAGCAGACCCTGTCAGCTCCCTGGATGGAGCCCTTTATTCCTGCACTCAGAACGCTGCCATCGGGCGCCACTGTAATTTCAACCTGAACTATACCCGAGCCCTCACAGCGGTACACCGGAATGGTCAGATCTACCTTCTTTCGCTGAACGGGCTTATCAAGAAACTCATAGGTAATGGTGGTTGGTCCGGTAAACTCTCCCTGGTCCTCCTCCAGGGACTCTTCAGGAGGAGGTTCATAATCAGCTGAAGCAAGAATGGCCTGTAACTCCTCAAGTTTTTCACGGTCCTCCTGGTTTCGGGCCTCTTCAATCTGATCAAGCAGATCATTCACATAATCATCTGTGGAGATATCCTGGTCGAAACCCGATTCTGCTCTCAGGTTAACAGCACGATTGCTCGCCGCTTCCCGCTGTCGCATCAGCTCTTCAAGCCACTCAGCTGGAACCTCCATCTCCTCTTCTTCCATAAAATCTTCAACCGTCTTTTGCTCAAATTCAAGCTTTATCCCGAGCTCATGCCCCCTTTTTATCACCTCCACCCTGGCAAAGATGAGAACAATCAGAACCAGGAGATGAAAAATGAGCGTATAGAGGATGGAGTTCCGGTTCTTCTTGAAGAACTGTTTAATCCCCCCCCTGCCATATGAAAAAAGCTCCTCCATTTGCTGCAAAAATAGGAATTTATCTGATGTCAATGGAAAAGAGCCATTGGAACATGGAGGCTGTGGTTTCAGGCTCATAGATATACCTTATACCCACTGAAAGAGGAAATGGAATCCGTAGCAGGTTCAGGTCGGTCAACAGATCTCCGCCCAGGGTCATGTAATTATGATCTTCATAATGTGGAGAAGGATCGTGAATAATCACATCGCTTCCCACCATATAATCCACCCATAGCACTCCCCTGATTCTTTTCAGGTAGAGTAGCGAAGTAAGCTCCCAGTCAGGATAGGCGATGGGGAAAACATAGTCAGCACTGTAGCGGGTAAGCACCCGTCCATAGATTCCATGCAAACCGCGTGGGATGCTCATCAGTTTGAAAAAGGCGGGCCGTGAAGCATCGAGGGGATACTGCACCTGGTGCTGCATCGATAATTTGAGGGTCTGATGTTTCAGGAATCCGGGAGCGTAAATTGTTAATCCCAATAAGGAGGCTGCCCCATAAACCTGGTTATCGAAGGGTGCATGGTAATACCCTGCTGTGGCAATAAAGCCGATTCTTGGCAGAATATCGCGTACACCCATCCTCAAATAGGAAGTAGAATAAAGGTTATAATAGAGATAATGCGTACCCGTCCTGTATTCTCCCTCCTCCTCGACATATTGTATTTCCCGCCGGTACTGATAATCAATGCGGGGCTGTATCAGGCTTAGAAATTTTCCTGTGTTCAGGCGAAAGGGAATATAACTTTGAGCCGTAAAGGTCAGGTCCTGGGGCAAGGCCATTGCAGTATCTGCTTCCTCGTTCATCAGGAGCACATCGGGTTCTCCTCCATAATCAAAATAGAAGTTAAACACCGGGTAGCGACCCTTTAACTGGATGCCCGAATGAAACATGTGGTAGCCGTCTTTGTATTCATATCCAATCTGACTCACTGCAGTGCTGAGTTGGTTTTGTGAGATGAGCGATACCCCAAGGCTAACAGGTAGCTCTTCGCTCGAAAGTGTAAGGTTCGGATTCAGGTAATCCACATAGAGAGGCAACCATGAATGCACATTGAAAAGATGTCCAAGCTTAGAATACTTCTTCACCGGATAAACCACGCTGTCCTGCTCAGTGGTCCGGGCCATTTCCAGCACTCCCTCTGTGCTCACATCATAATCCAGTTGTTCGGAATGATCCCTGACTTCGGTCACCGATTTCCAGGCCCCCTCATCCAGTGAGAGCTCAGCAATTTTATAGCCACTGGCAGTGTAGTTAGAATAGAAGAGCTTCTTCTTGTCGGCCGAAACATTAGCTTGAAATGCTCCAAACCTTGAAGAGCTAAGCTGAAATATCTCCTGAAGGGAAACATGAAAACAGTATATATTATCAATCCCGGAAAAAGTTCCTGTGAAAAAAATCCGGTCCCCCGCAACTACAGGATTGGAAATATCATCTCCTTCCACTTCAAGCAGGAGCTCCCAGGCTTCTGTCTCCGGGCAGTAAGTAACCAAGGATTTATGGTCATTTTCGGTCCGGATCAGCACAATGGAAGAATCGCGGTCCATCCAGGCAGGATGTTGAATAAAAAGGTTCCCCGGTGAAGGAGCCCTTGCAAGCTCAGATCCATCAATACCCAGAATCACAAGGCTGAATTTCTGCAGATCGCTTTGCTCAATAACTGCCACCCTGCTTCCATCATTGGAAATAGCGGGTGAATAATAGCGGGTCTTTTTACCCAGCTTTTTCACCTTGCCTTTTGCGATATCATAACGCTTTATTACAGAATAGTTCCTGTTGCTCCACCTGGTATCGGGTACAAACTCGTCCCAAACCACATGTGTATCTGAAACACTTACCCGGCCCGAACTCAGGTACCCGGGCCTGAATAGCGATTTTTCCTTTCCATCGCGATCCATCAGGACGAACTGCGGAAGCTGGTCCATTCCGCTCTTATAGGCAAAGATTAATGAATCCGATACCAGGTGGGGATACGTGTAGTTTATGTATTGTTTCCCAGCCCTGCCTTTCTCCTGCTTGCCCCAAGAGGTATAAGGAGTGTGAACCCGGGCCGAATCGCCTTCTTCCCAGTGTCTGCGGTATTCGGACATTGCGTCCTGGTAAAATTGCTTCTTTGTTCGAAGACCATACTTCCGCATGCTAATCAGGGTAGGATCCAGAAGGAAGGGTTTCCTTGCGGCATAATTCTGAAAATCAATCCAGAACTTATCTCCGTAATTCCGGCGCCCATGCCGGACCATAAGGTAACCCAGTTGATAATAGTCAGGTATATAGTGTTTGTATGAACCCATGTA
This sequence comes from Bacteroidales bacterium, assembly GCA_029934875.1. Lineage (GTDB taxonomy): Bacteria > Bacteroidota > Bacteroidia > Bacteroidales. The sequence continues at coordinate 10,358 of JAOZLK010000016.1, forward strand.
AGCCTTCGAAAAGGTATAGGTGCGTCCTCCTTCCAGCATTTGTGCCTTAAGCTCCATCTCAAACGATGGCTGCCTCCCACGTCCACTGTTCGACAACCTTGTTTCTGAATCAACCGCATCACCCTCAAGGTACCAGAGAGGAAGAAATACCGCCATGAGGCCCACCATTTGCTGTCCACCCAGGTAGAAGAGTCCCCTTGTGAATCCCTGGTCCAGTTTATCAATCTGGACAGCATGCCTGCCTTCATGCAAGGCAAGCTGGGTAAGCCAGTCCTGGTTATAACCGTTTGGATCGGGGTTGGTGAAAATTTCCAAGCGTTTTGGGGCCCAGACAAAAACGCCATTTGAAAAACTGGATTCGTTGTGCACAATTACTGGCATGCGGCTGTGATTGTGGTCCAGTGCCTTGCCCAGGTAGGGGTAGTAAGATTCGATTCGATTCGCAAAGGCCTGGGCCAGGCTATCCACCCCCCTGGGGAATATTACCCTGTAATTAGGAGTATCAAACTGGTTCCATCGAAGCTTTCCAGCATCCTGGCCATACTGGTAAAACTGCCCCTTTGCTACTACCGGAAGCAGCAAAAGCAGGATGAAAGCCATCCTGCTTTTGAGAAAAAAAACATATAATGATTGCTTAGTTTTCAGCAAATTTAACCTTGTAAGCTTTTGAACGCAAATAAACATAGGCTCGTTTGCGTACATCTCCATTTAACATGATATCATACATTTTCGAAGAACCGCAAGTATGGCAAACACCTTCCAAGGCATCCTCGATTTTCCGCAAATCGATGCGCCTACCCACAAAACCAGTGATGTAAGTAATGGGAGCACCATCCATTTTTCGCTTGTCCAACCCAACTACAAGGACCTGATTTTCAGGCGCTAAAGTATCAGGCTCCTTAACATTGGCATACTCAAACTCAAACTCAGGATAGTCGGTGTAGAGGATTTGATCGAGATCATTGAAAGCATTATCACCCATAATGTCCGATTTAATGAACCCCAAATATAGACTCCATTTTTGATTCTGTCAATATATTCAAATAAAAAAGCTTTAAATTCGTCCCAATCTAAACCTAAAGTGATCAATAGGATCCTATGAATTTCAAACAACAGAACCTTATTCTGGGCTGGGCCAGTTTCCTTATTGCCCTCATCGTTTACCTGCTTACCCTGGAGCCAACAGTCAGCCTCTGGGACTGCGGAGAGTTCATAGCCAGCTCGTATAAGCTCCAGGTGGGACACCCCCCGGGAGCACCCCTTTTTATGATGATCGGACGCGTCTTCTCACTTTTTGCATCCGATACCGATCAGGTCGCTAAAATGATCAATGCTGTATCAGCATTTGCCAGCGCCTTTACGATCATGTTTCTCTTCTGGACCATCTCTCATTTCCTGAAGAAGATGAAACTAAACAAAGCCATCATTCTGGGTGGTGCCTTTGTAGGAGCCATGGCCTATACCTTTTCTGATTCGTTCTGGTTTTCGGCAACGGAAGGTGAAGTTTATGCCACCTCATCCCTCTTCACTGCGCTTGTCTTCTGGGCAATCCTGAAATGGGAAAATGTGGCCGATGAAGCCGGGGCCAACCGCTGGTTGATCCTGATCGCCTACCTCATCGGTCTCTCCATAGGGGTACACCTGCTGAATCTGCTTGCTATCCCTGCAATAGTGCTGGTGTATTATTTCAGAAAGTACCAGCTTACCCGAAAGGGCCTGATCTATGCACTGGGCATATCCCTGGCCATCCTGCTGCTGATTATGTACGGAATCATTCCCGGAATCGTAAAAGCAGCCACCGTGGTGGAGAAGCTTTTCACCAATTCGTTTGGAGTGCACTACAATGTTGGTTTTGTGGTCTACCTCCTGCTCTTTCTTGGAGCCCTGGTATTCGGAATTTACCGCACCCAGTACGTGAAAAAAAGTGTGGTGTGGAATACAGCATTCATTTGCATTACTGTTATTATCATTGGTTACTCATCCTATGCCATGATCATGGTTCGGGCCCTGGCTGCACCTCCAATGAACGAAAACCGACCCGAAAACGTGTTTGCCCTGCTCTCCTATCTCAACCGGGAGCAGTATGGCGATAGGCCGCTTATAATGGGTCACCTTTACAATGCAGAAGTTAAGGACGTCGCATACAAAAAACCCGTTTATATCCTGGATAAGGAGAATAATAAATATGATGTGGCCTACCGGAAGCCCGAGCTGGAGATGTCGGGATCACAGGTGCTTCTTCCCAGGATGTACAGCAGGGAAGCAAACCACAGACAGGCTTACCAGGAGTTCGGAACCATTTCAGATCCAAACAATCCATCTTATATGGATAATATTGAGTTTTTCCTTCGATACCAGGTGGGTCATATGTACCTGAGGTATTTTATGTGGAATTTCGCGGGAAGACAGAATGATATCCAGGGGCACGGGAACGTGCTGCACGGGAACTGGATCAGTGGCATCCCCATCATCGATTCCCGCATCGGTCCCCAGAAAAACTTACCGGCTAGCATGAAAGAGCATCCTGCACGTAACCGTTATTTCCTTCTTCCGCTATTGCTGGGTTTAATGGGCCTGTTTTTCCAGCTGGATCGCAATGCCCGGGATTTCTGGGTGGTTATGAGCCTGTTCATCCTGACCGGCCTGGCCATTGTGATATATCTGAACCAGACACCCTATCAGCCAAGGGAAAGGGACTATGCCTATGCCGGATCCTTCTATGCCTTCTCCATCTGGATTGGAATAGGAGTGGCCGGGATTTTCAGAATTCTCCACTCAAAGCTCAAAGAGAGGCTGTCGGCTATTCTCTCCATTGGAATTTCCCTCCTGGCCGTACCTGCCATTATGGCCATGGAAAACTGGGATGATCACGATCGCTCCGGAAGATATACTGCAAGGGATATTGCCCGAAACTACCTGAATTCGTGTGACAAGGATGCCATTCTCTTTACCGTAGGTGACAATGACACTTTCCCTCTCTGGTATGTACAGGATGTGGAAGGGGTCCGTGAGGATGTTCGTATTGTGAACATGATGCTTTTCAATATGGACTGGTATGTGGATCAAATGCGCTGGAAAAGTTACAGCTCCGAAGCCTTGAAATTTACACTGCCCGAGAGTAAATACAAGAATGGAACAAATAACTCCATCTACGTAAAGGAGAATGATGGTTGGGCCCCGCTGGACTACATTCTCACCTTTGTAAAAAGTGATGATCCCAGAACTAAACTTCCCATGCGATCGGGCGAGAAGGTGGATTATATTCCCACTCAGAAGCTGATCTTGCCGGTTGATTCTGCCAATGCACTGGCCAGTGGCGCTGTCCGTATGGGGGAAGAGGGCAGTATGCTTTCTGAATTAAGGCTCACCCTGAAACCCAATGCACAAATCATGAAGGGTAGCCTGGCACAACTGGATGTTCTGGCAAGCAATAAGTGGGAGCGTCCGGTGTATTATACATCAGGCGGATTCGACGGGTCGCTGGGACTGGAACGCTTTTACCGAACCGAAGGATTGGCATACAGAGTTGTTCCAAAGGAAAAGTCCTACTCCAGCATCCTGGAAATGGGAGACATCGATACCGACACCCTTTACCACCACCTGATGAACACTTTTGAATGGGGAAGGATGAACCAGGAAGATGTACACATAGACTATTACACCGTCCGCACACTTTCGGTGATCAGGTTCCGAAGCCTCCATACACGTCTTGCCCTTGAACTGATTAAGGAAGGAAAAAATGAAAAAGCTATTAATGTGCTTGACCGCTGTATGGAGCTTGCTCCTTCCAGGGTACTACCTTACGATCAATATGTTTCGGGTATCACCATTCCTGACAGGCAGGGCGGAACGATTCACTATGAGGGAATCATCGAAGCCTATTACCTCTGTGGAGAAATGGATAAGGCTAATGCCATCCTGAGGGAGCACTACACTACTCTATCGGAGGAATACCTCTACCTTAATTCAATGAAAGCCCGGCACAAGAATTCCATCCAGAGGGAAATCAACGAGCTTTTGTTTCAGATGGAAGAACTGAGTATCCTCTTACAGAAGTTCAAGCAGAGCGACTTAATACTGGAACTTGGAATGGGCTAAAGCCTATTTCTGACGGTTCATCAGGTAGGAGGCAAAATTAAAAAGCTCCTCCTTTCTTTCAGGGGGCCTGTTCAGACGTTCAAGACTTGCCAGGGCAGCCTGATAAAAGTCCTTGATCCTGCTCTCGGTAAGCTCCCTGATATTTAGCTTATTATATATTTCGGTAATCGAACTGATCTTTTCGTCAGGATCGAATTTCCTCTGGCTCAACCACTCGCAAAGTGATTCCTTTTGTGATGGCGAGGCTTTCTCCAGTGCATTGATCATCAGAAAGGTTTTCTTGTTATCGACAATATCAGTCCCCCTCTTTTTCCCGATCACATCCGTCTCACCGTAGGTATCCAGTAAGTCATCCTGTAGCTGAAAAGCAATTCCCATATTACGGCCAAAATCATAAAGATCCTCCGCATCCTTCTCAGAGGCTCCTCCAAGAATAGCACCAATTTTCAGGCTGGCAGCAATGAGTACTGCAGTTTTCAGTTCAATCATATTCAGGTATTCCTCCTCGGTCACCGTCAGGTACTCTTCAAAATTCATATCGTACTGCTGACCCTCGCAAACCTGCATGGCTGTACGGGTAAAAATATCCTGAACCGTATGGAGTACTACGCCTGGTGACTGGTTCATTAACCTGTTTGCCAGGATGGACATAACATCGCCCGAAAGAATGGCAACATTTTCATTGTACTTGACGTGAACAGTGGGATGTCCCCGCCTTAATTCCGACTGGTCCATAATATCATCATGCAGCAGGGTAAAGTTGTGGAAGATCTCTATGGCCAGAGCTGGCATCATGGCAGAATCAACAGCTCCGGCAAACATATCACAGGCAAGCAATACCAGGGCTGGCCTGATTCGCTTACCTCCCAGTGACAGAACATATCTTACAGGTTCATAAAGCTGCGGTGGGGTTTCGGGGATGGAGAAGGTCTGGATATGTTTTTCAATCAGCTTCCTTGCTTCTATCAATGTATACATGTTTTTTCCTTTATTCGATGCAATAAGTGGTAAACAAGGTAGTGATTTTTGAAAACGATTGGCATGATGATTGTACAATTCATTTTAAAATAGAATCACTAACTTTGTCCGATTCAAAAAAGCAGTATTTTATGCGTCTTCGTCTCTTAGCTCTCTCCCTGTTTTTATGTTTTATTTTCTTGTCATCCATGGGATTAAATGCTCAGGGATACCGAATTGAAGTGGATATAAAAGGTCTCTCGGGCGATACCCTGATCCTGGGTGAATACTTTACCTCCCGGATGGTGCCAAAAGATACCCTGGTACTGCAGAAAAACGGGACCGGGACCTTTGAAGCTGAAACCCTGTTCGCAGGAGGCCTTTACCTGATTTATCTCTCGCCCGATAAATACTTCGATTTCCTTCTTGGTGACGACCAGGACTTCTCAATTAAGACTGACACGGCCGACCTGGCGGGAAGCATTGCATTCACCGCATCGAAAGACAATAGCCTTTTCCTGGATTATAAAAATTTCCTGCGGGAAAAGCGGGAGGAGCTGAATCAAAACCAAAGCCAGCTCGCTGCTTCTGCCAGCGCAGCCGATTCGGCCATTACTCTTGAGAGGGTACAGGAGATCAACCATGAGATGGAGACCTACATGGATGGTATTGAACAGGAACACCCCGGGCTCTTCGTCACTACTTTCATCGGAGCCACAAGGGAACCCATCCCTCCTGATGAACTGCTCAATGGAAACCGCAGGCATGACGATTCTGTCCGCTTTTTCTATCGAAAAAATCACTATTTGGACCGTTTTGATCCCTTTGATGTACGACTGCTTCACACCCCTCTTTATGAAGGAAAGATCAAGACCTACATTGGCAATATTGTACCGCAGCACCCCGATTCTTTGATTGTTGCAGTAGATTACCTTCTGGAAGGATCCAAAGCCGTAGAGGAACTTTACCGCTTCATGCTCATCACACTCTTCAACCATTTTGCGGAGAGTAAATTCATGGGCATGGATGTGGTCTATTTCCACATTGCAGAGTATTATTACATCCCTGATGCCACATGGAGTGGTGCCGATTTTATTAAAAAACTCAAGGATAACCTGGAAAAGAATAAGCCCACCCTGATAGGGCAAACAGCTCCAAACCTGGTCATGCGCAGGATTCCAGCCGACCATTTTCAGATGGCCATGCAGGATACAGCAATTAAAAAGGACCCGCATATAGGGGAGGACTTCTTCATCAATGATATTCAGGCCGAATATACTATAATCTACTTTTGGGAGGCAGATTGCGGTCACTGTAAAAAATCAACCCCGGCCCTCTATGAGGTTTATTCGAGACTCAAAGAAAAGAATGTTGAAATTATCAGCGCGCATGTGGTCAATACCATAGAGGGCAAGGAGCTCTGGGTCGATTTTATAAACGAGCACGGACTCTACGACTGGATCAATTGCTGGAGCCCTTACAGTAACGATTTCAGACAGCTCTACAACCTGCAGAGCTATCCCCAGCTTTTTATAATGGACAGAGATAAAAAAATTGTAGCCAAGCGGGTAACTCCTGAACAGGCCGAACAGATTATCAACAACCTGATTGCCATCGAATCAAAAAACTAAGTATAAATACATGGAAGCCAAGCCTATTAAACTTATCCTCGAAGACGGTACAGAGTTAAGGGGAAAATCATTCGGATATGAAGGAAGCATCGCAGGAGAGGTGGTCTTTAACACAGCCATGACCGGCTACCCCGAAAGCCTCACCGATCCGTCTTACAAGGGCCAGCTCCTCGTTCTTACCTACCCCCTGGTGGGTAATTATGGTGTTCCGAAAGAAGACTCTGAAAATGACCTTTACAAATTCTTTGAATCGGATCAATTGCATATTTCAGCCCTGATCATATCAGACTACTCTTTCGAATATTCCCATTGGAATGCCGAGAAAAGCCTGGGGGATTGGCTGAAGGAACATAAAATTCCAGGAATTTTCGATGTTGACACCAGGCGTATCACAAAAATTCTGAGGGAGAAGGGATCCATGCTTGGTAAGATTGTCTTCAATGATATAGAACCGGAAGCTTACGACCCAAACCAGCACAACCTGGTGGCAAATGTGAGCATTGGCGAAAGGAAAGTCTACGGAAATGGAAAATACAAAATCCTCCTGATCGATTGCGGTGTGAAGTACAATATCATTCGCTATCTTCTTGATAGAGATACCACTGTAATCAGGGTCCCCTGGGATCACGATATCAGCAAGGAGGAGTACGATGGTCTCTTTATTTCAAATGGCCCGGGCGATCCCAAACAGTGTAGTACTACCATCGCCAGCCTTTCCGAAGCCTACAAATCGGACACGCCCATATTCGGGATTTGCCTGGGGAACCAGTTAATGGCCCTTGCTGCCGGTGCTGATACGTATAAACTGAAGTACGGGCACAGGAGCCATAACCAACCCGTGCTGGAAGTGGGTACCGACAAGGCCTATATCACCTCGCAGAATCATGGCTTTGCCATCGATAATGAAACCCTCCCGGAGGGATGGGAACCCCTCTTCGTCAACCTCAACGACAATACAAACGAGGGAATGAAACACCTGGGAAAACCCTTCTTCTCAACCCAGTTTCATCCCGAAGCATCTGGTGGGCCCACCGACACAGCCCATCTGTTTGATGTTTTTCTCGAAAACATCGAGAAGTCATTAAAAAAATGATCCTGAAGTGATCTAATTCCGGATTTGTCCGGATCCGTAGATCACATATTTGTTGGTGGTTAGTTCTTTCAATCCCATGGGACCGCGGGCATGCAGTTTCTGAGTGCTGATTCCAATCTCAGCACCATAACCAAACTCAAATCCGTCGGTAAACCGTGTGGAAGCGTTCACATAAACAGCTGCTGCATCAACCCGGTCGAGAAAATATTGAGCATGACTGTAATTTTCAGTTACAATGCTCTCCGAGTGCATGGATCCATGCTCGCTTATATGTTCCAGAGCCT